>NZ_JBNFNU010000241.1:0-6579 GCF_057364445.1 Xanthobacter sp. BG11Y11_SDJG | reverse complement strand
CGCGGCCTCCACCTTGCGGGCGCGGCTGCGCGACGGCGCGGAGCCGGCCTCGCCGCCGGACCACCCCGCAGAGGCGGGGCGCCGCCCTTCTTGTCCTCGCCAAATAGACCGTCCGGTGCGGATAGGGCATCTGGAAGCCGCGCGCGTCGAAGGCCGCCTTGATGCGCCGGTAGAATTCGCGCCGGACGTTCCACTGGCCCAAAGGCCGGGTCTTGAAGCGGCCGCGCAGCCACACGGACGATTCCTTCAGCCCCTCGACGCCGACCACCTCGAACGGGCCGATGATGGTGTCGGCAAGCGGGCCGTTCTCGGCCATGTCCTGCGCGACCTCCGCCATGACGGCGAGCGCGTCGTCGATGTTCTCGCGGTAGGCGATGGAGACGTCCACCACCGCATAGGCGAAGTGCTTCGACATGTTCTTGATGGTCTGCACTTCGCCGAACGGCAAAGAGTGCACATTGCCGTCGAAATCGCGCAGGTGGACGGTGCGGATGGTGATCTTCTCCACCAGCCCCGCATGGGCGCCCACCTCCACCACGTCGCCCACCGAAAGCGTGTCCTCCATGAGGATGAAGACGCCGGTGATGACATCCTTCACCAGGGTCTGTGCGCCGAAGCCGATGGCGAGGCCCAGCACGCCGGCGCGCCAGCAGCGGCGCGATGTTCACCCCGAGCTCGAGAGCACGATCAGCCCGGCGATGGTGATGATGATGACCCTGAGGCCGTTCATCATGAACGGCAGCAGGGTCTTCAGGCGCGTCGACGTGGGATTGCGCGCGGCCATGCGCTCGGCGAACGCGGCGCCGATCTCCCAGGTGGCGAAGGCCGCGGCTATGACGACGAGGATCGAGATGGCGCGGGCCACCAGGGCCTGCCCGCTGGTGGAGGCGAGCCACTCGAACGGCCGCGCGCCCCAGATTTCCAGCAGCGCGACGACGGTGAGGGCGCCCACCAGCGCCTGCCCCGCCTGGCGCAGGGCCGGCAGGTAGCGGTTGGCGCGCACTTCCAAGAGCGGGAACTTCTGCTGCATCTCCGGCCCGAGCCGGAACACCATGCCGAAGACGCGGTGCAGCGCGAACAGGATGAGGCGCGCCACCGTCACCGTGACGACCGAAAGGAGCGTCGCCCGCGCAAGATAGGCGAAGCCGCCCTCGAGATCGGTCACCCACACCACATAGGCGGCGGCGACATAGGCGATGGCCAGCAGATGCCAGAAATCCGCCACCTGGTTGCGCAGGCGCGCGACGCCATCGCTCGGCGCCGCCCAGGCCCGCAGGCGCCGCGCCACCGACCGGCGAATCTGCAGGATGAACACCACCGCCATGCCGGCGATCACCAGCGCCAGCAGGTCGCTCAGGAGGTTGTAGGCGGCAAAGGAGAGGCCCAGGATCCACGCGGTGCGCAGCAGGAAATAGCCGTAGACCGCGGTGTGGGTGAAGCGGCGCACCCAGAGGAAGCCGTAAGCGGCACTCTCGTCATCCAGCGGCAGCAGGCGAAGGCGCACGGTGTCCGGCGCGAGCACCGCCCGCGCGCCGGCGATGATGACCCGCGCCAGGACGTTCGCGTTCACCACCGTCACCACGGCGAGGCGCACCAAAAGGGTCGTCGACCACCGCCAGCGCGCCGAAGGCCGCAGCCGCGAAGGCGACGATGGGCAGCGTGTCCAGCACGGTCCGCACGAACAGGAGCAGGAGCCGGCTCGCGAACGGCCGCCGCCGCGCGCCTCCACCGATCGCCGGACCCCGGCGAGCACCGCTTTGACGGCCCACTCCGCCGCCAGAGCGGCGATCAGCACCGCCGCCACCACGCCGACCGCCCAGGCGATCCGCTCGATCACGAATGGGTCCGACAGGCTGGAGAACAGACGGTCCACCTGGTCGGGGACCTTCTCCGCCTCCGCCACCAGCCCGAGCACCGATCCCGAGAACGCGCCGAGCGCGCTGGTCGCCCCGGCGAGCCAGTCGTCGCGCAGCGGCGGCTTCTCCTCCTGGCGGTCGACTGCGATGAGCGCGCTGAGGCGGGCAACGAACGCCGCGCGCGCCGCATCGTCCTTCAGCGTCTCCACGAGGTCGCGGATGTCGGCGCGCAGCGTCTCGGGAAGCGTCGCCGGTGCGGCGCTGTCCGAGGCACTGGGTGCGGCCGGCATCGAAGTCTCAGGAGAGGGAGAGGTCGCAGACGAGGGCGCGAGCGGGGTGGTGGTCTGTGCCGTCGCGATCGCGCGGATATGCAAAAAAGCAGGCATGCCGCAAGGCGGGCCAATGGGTTCATGTGGGGAACTCCCGTCTAGCCGTGGCGCTTGGTGTCGCTCAAGGGGCGGCGCAAAGGCGCCGCGGCGGGTGGGACAAGCCTTGCATCGCAGGGCGCGATTGTCCACCCGCCCGCGCCGCTGCCCTGAAGAAGCGGCCGGTTTCGCGATCAAGTCGCGAACCGGCCATTCGGGTCCCCCAAGCGACGCCGCGGGCTTGCGAGGGGGCCAAAGCGCTCCCATATCCGGTGAGCCGGGATGCCGCGACGGGTCCCGGCAGGCCGCGGCCAGACGGGCGCGGACTAAGGCACTGCAAAGTCGCTTGACGAGGGCTTTGGTCGATGTCGCGCATGTCTTCGCTGTCGAGCCCCTTCCTGCTCGGGTTCGACGAGGTCGAGCGGTTGCTCGACCGCGTGACCAAGAGCGCCGAGGGCTATCCTCCCTACAATGTGGAGAGGGTGGAATCGGACGGACAGGCGCCGCGCCTGCGCATCACGCTGGCGGTGGCGGGGTTCACGGCGGACCAGCTCGAGATCACCCTCGACGAGAAGGAGCTGACCATCCGCGGCCGTCAGGCCGAGGAGGCTGAGGACCGCATCTTCCTCCACAGGGGGATCGCGGCGCGTCAGTTCCAGCGAACCTTCGTCCTGGCGGAGGGCATGAACGTGGTCGGCGCGGAACTGCGCAACGGCCTGCTCGCTGTGGACCTTGTCCGCCCCGAGCCGGAGCGGCGCGCCAAGCGCATCGACATCGTTTCTCGGCCCTAAGGGGGCGGGTGATGGCGCGGACTGCCGAGAGTGAGGAGTAGACCATGACGAACGAGAAGACCGAGGCGCTCGCGCCCGAAACCATCGCCCCCGAGGCGATCACCCCCGAGGCCCTCGCCGGGCTCGGCGGCGGCCATATCGCTTATGTGCGCACCATCCGTTCCGAGGACGTGGCGAGCATGTTCCCGCAGGCGCCGCAGATCGCGCCGGGCATGACGCTGTTCACGCTCCACGCCGCGGACGGCACGCCGATCCTTTTGACGGACAGCCGCGAAGCCGCGCTCGCCAATGCGATGCAGAACGAGCTGGAGACCGTGAGCGTGCACTGACGCTCGCTCGCAGCGCCCGTCCGGATGACCATGCGGGCCCGGCGGGTCCGCTCAGGCGGCGTCGGAGGCGGGCGTGGCGGTGAGCAGGGAGAATATGGCCTTGGCGTCGCGGGTGGCGCGGAGCTTTTCCACCGTGTCGGGATCGCGCAGCATGCGGGCGACCCGGGCCAGCGCCTTGAGATGATCCGCGCCCGCCGCTTCCGGCGCCAGCAGCAGGAACACCAGGTCCACCGGCTGTCCGTCCAGCGATTCGAAATCGATCGGCTTTTCCAAGCGGGCGAACAGACCCACGAGCTTGTCGAGCTTGGCGAGCTTGCCATGGGGAATGGCGATGCCGTTGCCGACGCCGGTCGATCCTAGGCGCTCGCGCTGGAGCAGCGTCTCGAGGATTTCGCGCGGGTCGCGGTCGATCATCCCCGCCGCCTGCTGCGCCAGTTCCTGGAGGGCCTGCTTCTTGCTGCTGGCCCGCAGCGTCGGGAAGACCGCGTTTGCAGCGATGAGATCGGCGAGGGGCATGGATTGGGTCCCTGCGGCGTGCGCGGCCTGGCTCGGAAAAGGCGGCGGACGCTAGTCCCAAGCCGAGCCGACCGTCAATGGCCTGCAATAGCCAGCCGGAACCCTCGGGATCAGCCGTAGCGGTCTGCCCCGAAGGCGCCCGGCGGGCGCGCGTCTTCGTCCGGGCCAAGACAGCCGGGCGGCCGGCCCCTGCGCCGGCTACGCCTGTCCCATCAGCCCCCCGCTGGAGCGTGCCGCCGGGCTGCAACAGCCCGAACAGCGCGTTCTTCCGGCGCCGCCACCGGTGCGGCGGCGCCCGTGTCTGCGGCGCGGAGCAGGGCCCCGCGCCGAAATCAGCCCTCAGGCGGCCGGATCGATCCAGCCCACATGACCGTCGGGACGGCGATAGACGACGCTCACCCGGCCGTGGCTCGCATGGCGAAAACACGACCACCGGCGCGCGTGATGTCGAGCTCCAGCACGGCGTCCGCCACCGAAAGGGACCGCAGGCGCGTGACCTGCTCGGCCACCACGGTGGGGCTCCAGCCTTCCAGCGCCTCCTCGGTCTCGTCCTCGGGAACCGGGGCGAGGATATAGCTCTGGGCTGCGTCGGCGACGCCATTGCCGCCATGGACATGGCGGTCCTTGACCCGCTGCTTGTAGCGTCGGAGGCGCTTCTCGATCTTCTCCACCGCGGTGTCGGCGGAGGCGTTGGCCTCCTGCTCGCTGCCGTGGGCCTGGAGATTCACGCCTGAATCCAGATGAAGCATGCATTCGGACCGGTAGCCCGAGCCTTCGCGCGCAACGGTGACGTGGCCAGACCAGCCACCGTCGAAATATTTCGCGACAACTTCGGAGAGCCGATCCGTCAGGCGTTGCCGGAGCGCTTCTCCGACATCGATGTTCTTTCCTGACACTCTTAGGGCCATGCGATTTGATCCCCTTTGAGCGGGTGCCGGGAGGCGCCTGCTCTGCTTCTCAAAACCGGCCGCCGTACAAGTGGTAGGATTGCTTTGCCAACGTGTCAACAAACCAGCGCCCGCGCGCTCGCGCGGCGCATCGGCTCGAATCGCCGCCGGGCTGATCAGCGGGAGAGGAACGGCAGCATGCGCGAGAGCACGCCGTCCTGCTTGACCACGCCGTGATAGAGGCCGGCGGCGATGTGCAGCGCCACCAGCGCCGTCATCAAGTATCCGCCGCGCTCGTGCCATGTGCCGAGCATCTCGGAGAGCGCCTCGTTCTTGCCGAGCGGGGACGGCATGGTGAACAGCCCGAACACCGAGACCTGCGCGCCGAAGGTGGTGGCGGTGAGCCAGCCGAGGATCGGCATGACGAGGATCAGCGCGTAGAGCGTGTAGTGGGTCAGCTCCGCCACGCCCCACATCCACACCGGCATGCCCGCCGGGCGACCGGGCACGCGAGTGAGCGAACGCGTCAGCACCCGCGCGACGGCGAGCGCAAAGATCAGGATGCCGATCGACTCGTGATAGTAGAACAGCTGATCCTGGAGCGCCCCGCCATCCAGCCGCACCATCACCAGGCCGGCGGGGATCACCATCAGGACGAGGATCGCGACGATCCAGTGGAGCCACCTAGCCGGCGGCGCGTAGACGCTCGGGCGGGCGGGATGTGTCGTCTCGTTGGCCATGGCTTTCCGTCTCCGCAGATGAGGCGCGCAACCGGCACTCGAACCAGACGTCGCCGTCGGGAAGCAGCTCGACGCGGGTGGCCGGCCTGAGGGCGCTGGACAGGCTGGCCACCGGCGCGAGTTCGAGCCCGCTGCGGCCCGAACCGATAATGACCGGCGACACGAAAACGTGAACCACATCGAGGCACCCGGCCTCGATGAAGGCGGAGAGGGTCCGCGCCCCGCCTTCCACGAGGATGCGGGCGAAACCCAGGCCCCGCAAGGCCGCGATCACGCGCGCGGGCGCGAAGGCACCGCTGGAGTCGAGCTCGATCGTCTCGACCCCCGCCGGTACCGCCGCGGTGACACCGGTTCTGCGCACCACCACGCGCCGCGCCCCGTCCTGCACGAAGCAGCGCGCGACGGGGATCGGCGCGGCCGCTGGGGTCGAGAACCACCCGCGCCGGGCTGCGCCCGGCAACGCGCCGCACCGTGAGCAGCGGGTCGTCCGCCGCCACCGTCCCGACGCCGACCACCACCGCATCGACGCCGGCACGCAGCGCATGCAGGCGGTCCAATGCCGCCTTGCCGTTGATATACTTGGATTCGCCATGAACGGTGGCGATCTTCCCGTCGAGCGACTGTCCGATCTGCCCCATCACGACGGGCTCAACGCTTTCGTGATGGGGGGCGGGGGTCGCGCCGTTCGGCATCTCGTCATCCATGTGTGCGGGCCTGCCGTAGAGAGTGTGTCATCGGGAACGCATCTCCACGCGAAAGGTTACGCCTGAGCCGCCATTTTGGATCGGCTTTTCGCGGCAGGCCGTCTCCCGTTAACGTGCTAGCGGTCAGGGTGCCGCGGTCCAGCGAGCGTGTGAGGTAGCAGGATGTCTTCCGCCGACCGTCTTGGCATCGGTTCCGCATCGTCCGTCGCCTTGGTCGAGCGCGCCCTCGGGGAGTTGCGTTCCGGCCGGCCCGTGCTGCTGCAATTCGAACGACGAGGAGACGCTGGTCATCGGCGCCGAGGCGTTCGACACCGAGGCGGCGGAGGCCTTCCGCCGAACTCGCCGCCAGCGGCCCGGCCCGCCTGGTCCTGCCGGCGCCACGCCTGGCGCG
>NZ_JBNFNU010000240.1:0-6607 GCF_057364445.1 Xanthobacter sp. BG11Y11_SDJG | reverse complement strand
CAAAAGAAGTCCATCACCCGCCTCCTGCGTTGCGTAACGCGGGAGATTTTACCGGGCGGCGAAGCTGTTGGTGGCGCGCTCTTCGGCGGGGAACCGTCCTGCCGATTACGGGCGGCAATCGGACGGTTGTGTCCTGCGTCTCCCATCCCGCCCCTCGCCTGAACACGAGAGGCCCCGCCAATCTGCGAATGAGCCCGGTCGTGGTCATTGCACGCCTCCAGAGCCGCCACGGGCGACGAACAGGCCAGCAGACTGCGGAACGATGGCCGAGATATCGCGCACGTCAGGTGTCGGCTGAGCATGATCCGTTGACATTGGATCTGCCGCTGACGTGCGCACTGGCTGCACGGCGAAGATCGGAGCTTGAGCCCAGGAGGGTGTCGTCCGACGCCGGCGAGAGGGTGATTTCGGCGCGGAAGGTTCGGCTTCGCCGCGCGCGATGTCCGGCGCCAACTTGTCGACGTAAGCGCGCGTCTCCGGGGGCAGCGGGCGTCCCTTCCGAGAGGCCTCGTAGCGGCCCGGCCCCGCATTGTAGGCGGCGAGGAAGCCAGGATTGCCGTAGCGATCGAACAACTCCCGCAGGTAGGCCGCACCCGCCATGATGTTGTCGTGCGGGTCGTAGGGGTCGTCGCCGAGGCCATAGTGGACACGCAGTTCAGCCCAGGTCTGCGGCATGATCTGCATCAGCCCCATGGCGCCTTTTGGCGAGGTAGAGCGCGCGTCGCCGTCGCTTTCGGCGCGCATGACGGCCCGGATCCAGGCTGCGGGAATGTCGAAACGCTCCACCGCTTCCGCGATGAAGTCGGCGTAGCGATCGTCTTGACGACGGCGGGTTTGTGGCCCTCGTGCTTCCGCCGCCATGGCTGTCATGGACCAGCCGTAGGGCACTCCGGAAAGGAGAAGAAGGACCAGCGTGGGCGGACAAATGAGCCCTCGCGTCGATGCGCGCACGCCCTCGCAGGCGCGCGGAAACAGTCTCGCCGGCAGCATGACGGCCTCTCGACGTGTGATGAAGGTGAAGGTGGTCGGTCGCACTCAGCGCGTCGGCGCACGCCAGACGAAATGTCCGTCGCCGGCCTCATCCGTGTAGATCGGCATGGCGCGGCCGATCACAGTGCCGACGGGCAACGGCCCGAAATACCGGCCATCCAGACTATCCGGCACGTCGAAGTTCATGAGGAAGAGCTCACCTTCCGCGACCCGGCGGCACCCGCGCCAGACCGGCAGCGGTCGCCCCATGCGATCGCGCTCCAGCGCCTCGCCATAAGCCACGCCATCGACGGTGATGGTGCAGTCCTCGCGGCAGACCTCCTGCCCGGGAAGCGCCGCCACGCGCTTCATCAGCGGCACGCCGGGCCCAATATAGCCACGTTCCACCAGGAAGCGGGCGAGCACCGCCGGCGGCTTGATGGCGAGGAGATCCGTGACCTCGAGCCGGCCCGCCGGCTCGATGGCATAGAGCCCGATGGGCGCGCTGGCGGAGACGTTCCACACCAGCTTCAGCGGTGTGGGAACGAACGCGGAGGCTGCCACGCCCATCACAGAGAAATACGTCACCATCACAGTGCCGAAGCGGGTCATACCTCGCACTCCCTCCGCTTGAGCCACGCCTGATGGCGATCCAGCGCGTAAGGGCGCGGTGCGTGACCAGCGGCCAGACGGTGGTGGACATGGCGCCAATGGTCCGGCGCCACGTCAGCTCCATGGATGCCGAGGGAATCCATGGCTTCCATATGTTGAAGCACCTTCTCCACCTTCGGCCAGCCGTCGACGCGCAGAAGGATTTCTCCGCCGGGACGCACGAAGGGCAGCGTCTGATAGGCCTCGCCGGGTGCGACGGCGCGCACGATGTCGATGCGCGAGACCACGGTGCCGAAGTCGTTTGCGGCCCAACGGACGAAGGCGAAGATGGAGTTCGGCGCAAACGATACGATGCGGCGGCTACGGTCGAGAGTCTGCGCATGAGCTGGGCGTCCGAAGCGGATCCAGTTCTCGATCCGCTTTTCGATCCAGGTCAGTTCCACATGGGTGAGCGGGTCTGGGGTCGGCGCGGCGGGTGATGGGGCGATGGGTTTGGGAACAGAGGATGGCACCGGCGGGCTCATCATGAGGCCTCTCCTGATGTCGGGGGAAATTCTCGGGCGAGGAGATCGCGGAGCATGTCCGCGACGGTCTGGCCGCGACCGAAGGCGGCGATCTTGATGCGCCCGCGCAGGTCAGGCGTGACGTCGATGGTGAGCCGCGCGGTAAAGCCGCCGGTGACGTCATTTGACGTCTTCGCCTCCGCAGCCTTGATCCACTGCTCCGGATCAGCCGGCCGCGCGGCGAAGCCCTTGCGGGTCGGCGGTGCGCTCATGGTAGGCGTCCATAACCGGCGAGACCGACGATCTCCGCCGCCAGCGCCGTGATCTCGCGCGCAGCCGGGCCACGTTCGTCCAGCTCGCTGACGAGCCGCCCGGACTGTGCCGACATGGCGAAGGCGACGCGCTGGCCAATGGTGGTCGCGAGCACGGGCGGATCGTGATCCGCCAGCGTCTCGGCCGTCTCACGGGCGAGCACGGTGCGGGCACCGCAGCGGTTCAGCACGAACCGCGCGGCCAGGTCCGGTCGGTAGATGCGCGCCTCATTCAGGAGCGCCAGCATCTCCACCGACGCCCAACCATCGAGGGGCGAGGGCTGCACCGGGATCAGCACCAGATCGGCGGCAAGGAGCGCCGAGCGCATGAGGGTGGCGACACGGGGCGGGCCGTCGATGACGATCATGTCGGCATCGCGCGCCAGCTCGGGAGCTTCCCGGTGCAGCGTGTCACGGGCGAGGCCGACGACGCCGAACAGGCGTGGCAGGCCCTCGCGACTGCGTTGCTGCGACCAGTCCAGGGCCGAGCCCTGGGGGTCCGCATCGATGAGCGTGACGCGCTTGCCCTGGCTCGCCCAGGCGCCGGCAAGGTGCAGGGCAAGCGTCGTCTTGCCGACTCCGCCCTTCTGGTTGAGCAGCGCGACGATCATCGCGGGCCTCCCGATGCATTCGAGGGAGGCAGATCGGTTGCGGAAAGAGGTTCCAGCGCCTGAAATCCGTCTTTACGGAAAGACGGAAGACCTTCATCCTTAGAGGTGCGCAGATGGGCAGGTTTTTGGGCCTGCTGAGTGCGGTTATCCACATCGCGCGCGCGCCTTTTAAAGTTAGAGTCTATGTTAGATTCTAAGTTAGGGGCGCGATTTTGCCTTTTCGGACTTGGGGTTAACCCCTGTTTCGGTTCCGAAGCACGAGGGGCCGGTTCCCGATGGCACGTGGCACGGGGTTCCCGATGGCACGAAGGGATTCACAGGCTGTCCACAGGCCGGCTCGAAGGCGAGCAACGCGCGCGAACCCGCGTCAAACTCCAGGAACAGGGTGTAGCCGGGCAGCGGCTGGCGGCGGATGATATCCCTGAGCTCAAAGGCGAAGCGCTTGAAGGGGGAGAGGCTGCCCGATTTCAGGTAGAGGTGGCGGAAGTCGAAGCGCCAGCCGTTGTGCTGGCGGCCGCCGTGCTTGCGCACCAGCCGGTAGAGCCAGCGGTCGAGCCCGCCCGTCAGGTCGAAATAGGCCCGGTCGATGGTGAGAACGAGGGCATCTTCGAGAATGGCGCAATAGAACCAGTCAGGAACGATGAGCTCGATTCCCGCGGGTCTGCCATCCCGGTCGGTGCGCTCCTTCCACTCGTTGATCCAGGAGAAGCGATGGCGCCGTCCCTCGGCCCGCTGGCGGATCGAGGTGGACACGGTTGTGGATTGCAGCCGGTCGAGCGCCGCCTTCAGGCGCTGGTAGTCCCGCAGCGAGGTGCCGCGCCCCACGAACCTGAGGATCTCATAGGGGGTGGCGACCATGAAGCGCGACGTGCGCAGGCCAGCGTCGCGGGCCTCCACGATCTGGCTCGCCGCCCAGATCAGGATGTCGGCGTCCCAGATGGTCGCCATGCCGTGGTCAGGCACGGCCTCGACCCGGATGGAGACATCGCCGGCGGCAAAATCGATGGGCGCGATACGATGGGTCTTGGAGAGGGAGAAGAAGGGATAGGCCATGAGATCCTGCGCATCCCGTGGCGCGAACGCGCCGGGAAGCGCGCGGAACAGATCGAGCTGTCCGCGCTCCGGCTGGGAGCGATGCCGCGCCGCCATGGAGAAGGGTTCCGATCAGCGTGCGAAACGGTGGGGCTCGACAACGCCGGGCAGGGCGTGGCGCTTGGCCGGCAGCACGCAGCCGCGCGGATCGGAGGTGGAGGTGACGGCGCCACGGGCGACCCAGGCCTGCAGGTCCTCGATGGCATAGACGACGCGTCCGCCGAGCTTGCGATAGCCGGGTCCGGTTCCGTAGGTGCGGTGCTTCTCGAGCGTGCGGGGCGAGAGGCTGAGGAAGACGGCGGCTTCCTTGGTGCGCAAGTAGCGTGGCGGCAGCGGGACAGCGTCGGGTCGCATGGATCGAACCTCCGTGGGCGATCTCGGGCCGCTGGTCATCAGCGGCGGATGGCGATCACGGTGGCGAAGGGCAGCCGTCGAGGGGGATGGGGAAGTTGAGGGGGGCGAAAATCCCCACCCTCAGGATGCCGACGATGCGGCTATGGTCTTCTGCGATGACGCAGGAGCCTGAGATAGCCGCCGCCGATCATGGCGAGGCCGCCTTTGACGAGGCCGATGACCTTGTCGCGCAGCGCCGAGGTTTTCCAGGGCTCGGATGCCACGCGCTTGTGGCTGTAAAGGAAGATGGCGATGTCGCGATAGCTGGCGCCGTTCGCCCGACCATCGGCCGCCAGCATCATGGTGCGCAGCCGGCCACGCTGCTGCGCGGTGATGCGGGTGTCGGGGATCGCCGGCCGACCCTCGACAGCGCGCCAGAAGCGGGTCAAGGCCTCCACCCGTCCAATGGTGTCCGCGTCCAGCGGGATCAATGCCGCCAGCGGCGCGTCGGGGCGAGTCCCGGTCAGCAGCAGCACCTGCGCGGCATGAGGTGCCGAACCATGGACCCAGTATCGTCCCTCGGTGCTATCGCGTGGCGCAACCATGCCGCCGAACGACACGCTGGGCGCGCCCGGAAGAAACGCGGGCTGTTGGGCGAGAAGCACGATGGCCGGATCGACAACCGGCGACCACGGGACGTTCTGTTCCACAGCGGAGAGAGATGGCCGCGCGGCGAAATCGCAGCCCCCAGCGTTGCTCCACCTCCCGGGGGAGCGGGTCGGCGTCCGAGCCGGCCTTCACGAGGGACTGGTAGTGTTCCTGGTAGGTCTCGTCCCGGCGCAGGCATTCCCAGGCGAGGCCCTCCACCGACAGCGTGTCGAAATAGACGTAGCTGGCATCCTCTCGCCAGCGCGATGTATCGGGCTTCATCACTCGTCTCCGCATCCAGCGTGCGTGTCGAGTGAGGACAATCTGGGATTGAGAATACTGGGGGAAGTCTGCCAGGGAGCATCGCGTGATGCCGCAGCCGCATCACCCCTGCAAACGGGCTGCAACGTCAGACAGGGCGGTGGAGGAGGTCCTTGTAGCCGCTGGAGGCCACCCATCGGCCCGGGCCAGA
Organism: Xanthobacter sp. BG11Y11_SDJG; assembly: GCF_057364445.1. Classification (NCBI taxonomy): domain Bacteria; kingdom Pseudomonadati; phylum Pseudomonadota; class Alphaproteobacteria; order Hyphomicrobiales; family Xanthobacteraceae; genus Xanthobacter; species Xanthobacter sp. BG11Y11_SDJG. The sequence continues at coordinate 1,056 of NZ_JBNFNU010000240.1, read as the reverse complement.
TGGCTGTCATGGACATGACGGGCACGTTCGGACTCCCGAGCCGCGTCGATGCCGAACAGCACCGAGGCGATCTCCTCCCAGCCGGCGCCATCCGCCGTGGCGTCCAAAAGGCGCGCATAGAGCTTGATGTGCGCTCGGTCGTAGTCGGTGAGCTCGGAAGCGGACGGAGCGGTGTCTGCAAACGCGTCGGTCATGTCACCCCCCGTTTCCATGCCTGGCGCAGCCTTCGTCCCTTCTAGACGACGGCGGATGGTGAAGCGAGCCCGCGAGCCGGGAGCATCCCCGGGCCGCTCGGTGATCGATCGGCATCGGCATTGCCGCCGTCTAACCCGCTAGGGCCGCTTGATTACATATTATAGTTGATAAGCTCAAAGTGTGTAAATTGCGATCCGTCTGCGCATGGATATGCGCAAGCTGGTCGGCCGGAACTTCGCTCGCCTGCGTCAGGAAAAAGGCCTGACGCAGGAGGATGTCGAGGCGCGCTCCGGTTTCAGCCAGCAGTATATCAGCGGCCTCGAGCGTGGCCGGCGCAATCCGACGGTCATCACCCTCTACGAGCTGGCTCAGGCGCTGGGGGTCAGCCACGTCGAACTGGTGCGGCCGGACGGCAACGACTGACCGGTGAACCCGGTGGCGGGAAGGCCCCGGCCGGACCGGCCGGGGCCTTGTGCGGCTCACTCGCCGCGTCGCCCGCTGGGGCGGGACCAGATCAGCGAGAAGGTGTCGGCGTCCTCGTCGTCGAAGAGGTTGGCGTAGATCGGGGCGTTGAAGCTCGGGTCGTCGAGCTTGAGGCCCAGATAGTCGCGGCCCTCGCTGGAGCGCTTGGACCAGGCGGCGCCGATCTCGATCTTATGTGGAGCTCCACATAACGTCGATTATGCGGAGAGCGGGATTATGCGGAGCGCTGGCCTGTGAGGTCTGTGTTGCCGCCGGTTTCGGCGGGGGTTCTGCTCCGCATAATTGCGAGGGTGGAAGGCGGGCGCCCCGCGGGAAGCGGAGCGCCCGTGGCCGGTCATCGCGACCAGATGAGCTTGTGCTCGCCCTTGTCGCCCTGGA
>NZ_JBNFNU010000239.1:0-6609 GCF_057364445.1 Xanthobacter sp. BG11Y11_SDJG | reverse complement strand
ATGAGCACGGACATCACGCAGCTTCCTTCTTCACAGCCGCGACGATCTTCTGCGCCGCATCGTCCAGGTCATCGGCGGGGATCACGTTCAGCCCGCTCTCGCGGATGATCTTCTTGCCTTCTTCGACGTTGGTGCCTTCCAGGCGCACCACCAGCGGCACCTTGAGGCCGACCGCCTTCACCGCGGCGAGCACGCCGTTGGCGATTACGTCGCACTTCATGATGCCACCGAAGATGTTGACCAGGATGCCCTTCACGTTCGGGTCGGCGGTGATGATCTTGAACGCCGCGGTCACCTTCTCCTCGTTGGCGCCGCCGCCCACATCGAGGAAGTTCGCCGGCTCCTCGCCGTAGAGCTTGATGATGTCGAGCGTCGCCATGGCGAGGCCGGCGCCGTTGACCATGCAGCCGATGGTCCCGTCGAGCGCGATGTAAGCGAGGTCGTACTTGGACGCCTCGATCTCCTTCTCGTCCTCCTCCGTGAGGTCGCGCAGCTCGGCGAGCTCGGGATGGCGGAAGAGGGCGTTGGAATCGAACGTGACCTTGGCATCGAGCACGCGCAGCTGGCCGTCCTTGGTGACGATCAGCGGGTTGATCTCGAGCATGGCCATGTCCATCTCGGTGAAGGCCTTGTAGAGCACCGCCACCAGCTTGCCGGCCTGCTTGGCGAGCTCGCCGGACAGGCCCAGAGCGTCGGCCACCTTGCGGCCGTGGAAGCCCTCGACGCCGGTCGCCGGGTCCACCGAGAAGGTGAGGATCTTCTCGGGCGTGGCGTGGGCCACTTCCTCGATGTCCATGCCGCCTTCGGTGGAGACCACGAAGGCGACGCGGGAGGTGGCGCGGTCCACCAGCAGCGAGAGGTAGAATTCCTTCTCGATGTCGGAGCCGTCCTCGATATAGAGGCGGTTCACCTGCTTGCCGGCCGGGCCGGTCTGGATGGTGACCAGCGTCTTGCCCAGCATCTGGGAGACGAACTGCTTCACCTCGTCGACGGACTTGGCGAGGCGCACGCCGCCCTTCTCGCCGGCCTCGGGCTCCTTGAACTTGCCCTTGCCGCGTCCGCCGGCGTGGATCTGGGACTTCACCACCCAGAGCGGGCCGCCCAGCTCCTTGGCGGCCGCTTCCGCGTCCTCGACCTTCAGCACGGGCACGCCGCGCGAGACCGGGGCGCCGTATTTCTTCAGGAGCGCCTTGGCCTGGTACTCGTGAATATTCATCAGCTTCGTCCCCTAAAGGGTTGCGAAGTGCCCCTTCCCCCCGAGGCGGATGGCCGTGCGGACCCGGTCGGTCCCGACGGCCATGGCCCGCCACCATCCCGACAACGAGCGCACGGACCGCACGCCAGGGAGCGGAACATTCGTCTCCTCACCTTGTCCGGAGCGGAAAGCCCCGGCATGAAGACGGCACCCCTTGCGGCGTGCCGCCAATCCCATTGGCCGATCAGCGCCCGAGGCCGGGCGCGATCTTCAAACAGGCATCCACCAGCGTTTCCACGGCGGAAACCGACTTCTCGAACTGGGCACGCTCGGCGCGGTCGAGATGGACCTCCACCACGCGCTCGACCCCATGGGCGCCGATCACCGCCGGCACGCCCACATAGATGTCCTTCAGGCCGTATTCGCCGGAAAGATAGACCGCCGCCGGCAGCAGGCGCTTCTTGTCCTTGAGGTGGCTCTCCGCCATGGCAATGGCGGCGGCGGCCGGCGCATAGAAGGCGGCGCCGGTGCGCAGCAGCGTGATGATCTCGGCGCCGCCGTCGCGGGTGCGCTCCACCATGGCCGCGAGCCGCTCTTCGCTGGTCCAGCCCATGCGCACCAGATCCGGCACCGGGATGCCGCCCACGGTGCAGTAGCGCATCAGCGGGACCATCGCGTCGCCGTGTCCGCCGAGCACGAAGGCGGTCACGTCCTCCACCGAGACGTCGAACTCCTCGGCCAGGAAATAGCGCAGCCGTGCGCTGTCCAGCACGCCGGCCATGCCCACCACCCGGTGCGGGGGCAGGCCGCTCCAGCGCTGCAGCGCCCACACCATGGCGTCGAGCGGGTTGGTGATGCAGATGACGAAGGCATCGGGGGCATATTTGCCGATGCCGGCGCCCACCTGTTCCATCACGCGCAGGTTGATCGCCAGCAGGTCGTCGCGGCTCATGCCCTGCTTGCGCGGCACCCCCGCGGTCACCATCACCACGTCGGCGTCCGCGATGGCGTCATAGCTGTTGGCGCCGAGGATGCGGGCATCAAAGCCCTCGATGGGGGCAAGCTCGGCCAGATCCAGCGCCTTGCCCTGGGGCACGCCCTCTGCCGCGTCGAACAGCACGACGTCGCCCAACTCCTTCAGCCCGGCAAGAAGGGCGAGCGTGCCGCCGATCTGGCCGGCCCCGATGAGGGCGATCTTGCTTCGGGCCATCCAACTGTCCTCGGGGAGGCGCCTGCACAAGAGGTCGCAGGAGCCGGCGCTTGACTACTCCCATCCGCCAGGGGGTTCAAGCCGGCCGCGCTGCACAAATAGTGGCATGCGCGCCATTTCAGGGAGATGACGCGCCGCCATGGGACGAATAGGTCAGGGTGGGTGGCGGGTGTGTGCCCCCTGTTCCGGCTCCTCCTGCCGGCAGGGCGTGCGGCGGCGGCGGCAGCGCTGCCGGGAGCTCTTGTGAACACGGGCGGTGCGCACGCATTCGCGGCATTCGTGGACTGGCCGGACCGGCCGACGGGGACCGAATGCCGCCCTCCCTTCGTGATCGCCGGCCGACCCGGCGCTCAAAAATGGGGGGAACCTTCGCAATGCCTGGAAGAAATATGCGAAGGGAGGGCGGCCCGCCGCCTCCCCGCGCAACGGGAGGGCGGCAGCGCGGTAGGGCCGGCACGCCTGCGGCGCCGGCCCCGAAAGTCTCTGCCCTCCCCGCGCATCCGCCTAACGGCGGGGCGATCAATCAAAGGGGACCCTCGCAATGCCGGATCAAACAACAGCGAGGGGAGGGCAGCCAGTCCGCCCGTCCGGACCGAAGCCGGAGCGGAGCAGGTGGTGTTCCGTGGTCCTCCGAGAGCGCGATCCGATCAAATGGGACCAGTCTGATCGGTGAATCGCCCTCTAAACACTTGACACAGACGCGGTGTCCGATCGGCCTTGCGCGGCAGTGTGATGGCGCGTGCTCTAGCTTCCCGTCAGCGACGACAGGGGGACGAAAGCGGGCGAGGGCTTCGGTGCCGGCGGCCGGTCGGGATCGTTCTCGCGCAGCACCTTGAACACGCGCTCTGCGATCGGGCTCGAGGTGCAGAAATCCTCATAGGCGCGTTCCAGGTTGGTCTTGGCGGCGGCGAAGACCTCGTCCTCGCCGAGGCCGGAGAAATCGGTGGAGACCAAATACTGGCCCATGCGGCGCAGGATGTGCAGGCGCGCCACGTGCAGAATCTGCGGCTCATACCCGACGCCGAGGGTGTCGAAGAACTCCTCCGCGCTGGAGAGCGTCTGCAACCGATCGAGCACCGACATCTCAAACCTCCGAACTGAACGTCCAAACCGTGCCGTGCCGCCCTCAGGCCGCCGCATCCGTGGCCGGGCCGCGCGTCCTGTGCAACTCGCCTTGGAGATGGGTGAGGCGGGCCTCCAGGAACTCGATCCGATCCAGCAGCGAGACGATCGCCTCGCCCACCGGGTCCGGCATCAGGTGGTGCTCGAGGTCGATGCGGCCGTCGCCGAGCTTGCGCCGCTCGGCGAGCGCCTTCACCACCTTGCCGGGGATGCCCACCACGGTCATGTGCGGCGGCACATCCTCGATGACCACGGAATTCGCGCCCACCCGGCAGCCGGCGCCAACGGTGATAGGGCCGAGGATCTTGGCCCCCGCGCCCACCAGCACGCCGTCCTTCAGCGTCGGGTGGCGCTTGCCGGCGGTCCAGGACGTCCCGCCCAGGGTGACGCCGTGATAGAGCGTCACGTCGTTGCCCACCTCCGCGGTCTCGCCGATCACCACGCCGGCGCCGTGATCGATGAAGAAGCGCCGGCCGATGGTGGCGCCGGGATGGATGTCCACATTGGTCAGGAACCGCCCGAGCCACGACAGGAAGCGCGCCGGGAACTTGATGCCGCGCCGCCACAGCCGGCTCGCGAGCCGGTGCCAGACGATGGCGTGCACACCGGGATAGGTGAGCACGATCTCGAACGTGGCGCGGGCCGCCGGGTCGCGCGCCTTCACGCAGGCCACATCCTCGCGGATGAGCTGCCAGGTGGAGGTCGAGCGGGCGTCGGCGCCCGGCGGCTCGCCGAGCGCGGGTGGGGGCACCTTGGTGCCGCGCCATTTGCGGGGACCCATGATCATGGCTCAGGCCCCCATCACGGCGGCGTGGCGGCGGCGCAGCGCCTCCTCGGTGAAGCTGTCCTCGTAGAAGCGGCGCAGCACCTCGGGCGACACGCTCTGCTTGGTTCGGGTGGCGAAGGCGCGCACCCGGGCGAGGATGACCCGCCCGCGCGCCTCGTCTACCGCGAGGCCCTCGTCGGCGAGCGCCTTGGCGATGGCGGCCAGGCCCGAATGCTTGCCCAGCACCACCCGGTGGTCGCGGCCGAGCAGTTGCGGGCTCAGCGCCTCGTAGGTGGCGCGGTCCTTCAGGAGGCCGGCGACATGGATGCCGGATTCGTGGGTGAACACGTCGTCGCCGACGATCGCCTTGGAGCGGGCGAGCGGCCGGCCGGAAGCCCGGGCCACCAGTTCGGCGAGCGGCCTGAGGGCGACGGGATCGAGGCCGTCTGACTCGCGCGGTCTGGCGCAAAGCGATGGCGACTTCCTCCAACGCGGCATTGCCGGCGCGCTCGCCGAGCCCGGTGACGGTGACCGAGCAGTGGCGCGCCCCGCCGGAGACCGCCGCCAGCGTGTTGGCGGTGGCAAGGCCGAGGTCGTCGTGGGCGTGGAACTCGATCTCCAGGTCCGTCGCATTGGCGACCCGCCGCACCAGCGCATAGGCCGAGAAGGGATCGAGCACGCCCAGCGTGTCGGCAAGCCGCAGGCGGAAGGCGCCGGCCTCGCGCGCGGTCTCGGCGATGCGGCACAGGAATTCCTGGTCGGCGCGCGAGGCGTCCTCGCAGCCCACCGCCACCGTGAAGCCCAGCCGCCGGGCGAGGCCCACCACCCGGCGCAGGGTGCCGAGCGCCCACTCGCGGTCGCGGCCGAGCTTGCCCTTCAGCTGCCGGTCGGAGGAGGGGATGGAGAGGTTCACCGCGGTGACGCCGGCCGCCACTGCCGCCATCAGGTCGTCCTCGCTCATGCGGCACCAGGCGACCACACGCAGGGGCAGGTTCAGGGACGCGATGGAGCGCATCGTCTCCACCTCGTCGTCGCCCATGGCGGGGGTGCCGGCCTCGATCTCCGGCACGCCGGCGGCGGCGAGCGCCTCCGCAATCTCGATCTTCTCCCGCCGGGAGAAGGCGACGCCCGGCGCCTGCTCGCCGTCGCGCAGCGTGGTGTCGTTGAGGAGCACCGTGCGCGCCATGCCCAGGTCCAGCGGATTGGCGGACGGGGCGGGCCGCGGGGATCGGCCGGAGGAATTCGACGGAGACTTCGCGAGCATCATGCCCTCCCTGCCGCCCCCTGCGGCGGCGCGGCGACAAAGACTTGCATCAGCTGAAGGACTTGCCGCAGCCGCATTGGTTGCTGGCGTTCGGATTCTCGAACACGAAGCCGGAGGCGTGCAGCGACGTGACGAAGTCGATCTGCATGCCCTGCACCATCTGTTGCGAGCGCCCGTCGATGAAGAGCTTGACGCCCTCCTGCTCCAGCACCAGGTCGTCGGCGAGCGCCGTGGCCTCGAGCTGCATGGTGTATTTGAAGCCGGCGCAGCCGCCTTCCTCGACGCGGATGCGCATGCCTTCCATGGCGTCCGGCGACCGGGAGATGGCGGCCTTCACGGCGGTCGCGGCATTGTGGGTGAGGGTGATCATCGGTCTCGTCCCCAAAACGGCGATACGGTTCTGGGGCTGTACCTCGCAAGCCGTGTGCCAGAGTTGGAAATCAATAAAAATCAAATATTTGAATAGAATTCAGCAGATGTCGCGTTTGCGACAGCTGCTCGTGGTGCCGGCCGGCCTCGTTGCGCCTTGGCGGGTTCGCGACAGGCGGGGGCGGACCACCTCCGTAAAAGCACGTAGGCCGCAAAGCCTTGCGGGTCTTCTCCATCCTATATCTATCGGTATATATGTATCCCGCCGGCGCCGTGCCGGAGGAAGACACAAGGGCCGGACAATGAGGATCAGCGCGCGCAACCAGATCAAGGGCAAGGTGATCGCGGTGGATCACGGCCCCATTCCGGCCAGGTGACCATCGATATCGGCGGTGGCAACGTGCTCGTTTCGCACATCACCGAAGACTCGGTGAAGTCCATGTCGCTGGCCGTGGGCGACGAGGTGGTCGCCATCATCAAGGCGTCCAGCATCCTGGTGGGCAAGTAGCCGTCCGGTCCGCCGTCACGCTGCGGATATGGTCACCTGGACGTCGGCGGGTTTGGCCCAAATAGGGGGGCGGACGTGACGAGCACGCGCGCGCCCGCCGCCGCGTAGTCGGCCGCGTTGGCGGCATTCACCCCGCCCGCCGCCGCGATCGCGGCGGACTGGCCCGCGGCGGCCA
>NZ_JBNFNU010000238.1:0-6610 GCF_057364445.1 Xanthobacter sp. BG11Y11_SDJG | reverse complement strand
GCCGCCGCGCCGCCGCCGCCCCCCGCCGCAGCACCGGCGCCCGCCATCTCGGTCTTCACGCTGATGTGGAAGTCGCTCGTAGGCCTCGTGGCATCCGCCTTTGGCAAGGGGGACCGCCGGTGAAGGCGGCGCGTTTCGACTATCACCGCCCGGCGACCCGCGCCGAGGCGCTGGACATGCTCCAGACCCTTGAGGGCGCGAAGCTCCTCGCCGGCGGCCAGTCGCTGGTGGCGATGCTCAACATGCGCTACGCCTTCGTCGACCACCTCATCGACATCAACCGGGTGGACGACCTCGCCGGCATCGCGGTCGGCGACACCGTGCGCATCGGCGCCATGACCCGGCAGCGCGACATCCTCGAAAATGGGGCCCTCAAGGCGCGCCTGCCCATCGTCTCGGCGGCGCTCAACTTCGTCGGCCACCTGCACACCCGCAACCGCGGCACCATCGGCGGCAGCCTCGGCCACATGGACCCGGCGGCCGAGCTGTTCGGCATCGCCACTCTGCTCGACGCCACCATCCATGTGGAGAGCAAGAGGGGGCCGCGCGATGTCGCCATCGCCGATTTTCCCCAGGGCTACATGACCCCGAACCTCGACCCGGACGAGATGATCGTCGGCGTCACGCTCGCGCCGCCGGCCGCCGGCCACGGCTGGAGCTTCCTCGAATTCGCCCAGCGCCACGGCGACTTCGCCGTGGTCGCGGTGGGCACGACGCTCGCGCTCGACGGCGCCGGCAAGGTGAATGACGCCCGCATCGTCCTGTGCGGCATGGGCATCGCCCCGCAGCGCCTCGCGGAGGGCGAGGCGCTGCTCGTCGGCACCGCCGCCGAGCCCGAGGCCATCGCCGCGGTCGCCGAGATGGCCGGCCGCCAGGAGGCCATGTCCGATGCGCTGGCGAGCGAGACCTACCGCCGCCACCTCGCCGGCGTCCTCACCCGCCGCGCCTTGACCGAAGCCCGCGCCCGCGCCAGCCACGGGAAAGTCCAATGAGTGCCGTTTCGATCCGCGTCACCGTCAACGGGACGCCCTATGAGCGGGCGGTGGAGCCCCGCACCCACCTCGCCGACTTCCTGCGCCACGACCTCGGCCTCACCGGCACCCATCTCGGCTGCGAGCACGGGGTGTGCGGCGCCTGCTCGGTGCTGGTGGACGGGCGCGCGGTGCGCGGCTGCCTGATGCTGGCGGTGCAGGCGGACGGCGCGGACGTGATCACCGTCGAGGGCCTCGCGCAGGCCGAGCGGCTGAGCCCGCTCCAGGAGGCATTCCGCGAGTTCCACGCGCTCCAGTGCGGTTTCTGCACTCCCGGCATGCTCACCACTTTGATGCAGATCCTGGAGGAGCATCCCGAGCCGAGCGAGGAGATGCTGCGCGAGGAGCTGTCCGGCAACCTGTGCCGCTGCACCGGCTATGCCGGCATCATCCGCGCCGCCCTCAAGGCCGCCCCGCTGCTCAAGGCGTGGAAAAACGAGGCCGCACGCGGCGCCTCGGCAAGGGAGAGCGCGGCATGACCACCCGCTTCTTCGGCGCCCCCATCAAGCGGGTGGAGGACGGCGCCCTCATCACCGGTGCCGGCCGCTTCACCGACGACATCCAGCTGAAGGAGACGCTGAGCACCGCCTTTGTGCGCTCGCCCTTCGCCCATGCCCGCATCGTCTCCATCGACGCCTCGGCGGCGAAGGAGATGGCCGGCGTGCACCTGGTGCTGACCGCCGCCGACTTGCCGGCGGCCTGGCGCGACAAGCGCCTGCCGCTCGATGTGCCGGCCCCAGCCATCCGCCATCCGCTCACCCAGTTCCCGCTCGCCGCCGAGGAGGTGTGCTTTTGCGGCGAGGCCGTCGCCGTGGTGGTGGCCGACACCCGCGCGCTGGCCGAGGACGCCGCCGAGCAGGTGCTGGTGGAGTACGATCCTTTGCCCGCGGTGGTGGACTGCCGCACCGCGCTCGCGCCCGAGAGCCCGCTCGCCCAGACCTCGGTGGCCGACAACCTCGCCGCCAAATGGGTCAACGAATACGGCGACATCGAGCGCGCCTTCGCCGGCGCCGCCCACGTCATCGCCGAGGACTATTTCCAGCATCGCGGCACCGGCTGCCCGCTGGAGCCGCGCGCCGTGCTGGCGCAGTACGACCGCGCCGGCGACAACTTTACCGTGTGGTCTGCCACCCAGGCGCCGCACGGCATCAAGCGCGCCATCGTCGAGATGTTCGACATCGCCGATACCCAGGTGCGGGTGATCGCGCCGGACGTGGGCGGCGGCTTCGGGCCGAAGCTGCTGACCTATCCGGAAGAGATCGTCATCCCTTACTGCGCCCAGGTGCTCGGCCGGCCGGTCAAGTGGATCGAGGACCGGCGCGAGCACATGATGTCCACCGCCCAGGAGCGCGACCAGCTCTGGAGCGTTAGGATGGCGCTCGACGCGGACGGCCGCATCCTCGGTTTGCGCGGCACGCTGCTGCACGACACCGGCGCGTTCCTGCCGTGGGGCATCATCATGCCCTACATCTCGGCCACCACCTTCCCCGGCCCCTATGTGGTGCCGGCCTACAGGCTCGACACCTCGGTGGTGTTCACCAACAAGATCTCCACCTCGCCATGCGCGGCGCCGGCCGGCCGCAGGCGGTGTTCGACGGTGGAGCGCCTGCTCGACCGGGCGCGCAGGTGCTCGGCCTCGACCGGGCGGAAATCCGCCGCCGCAACCTCATCCCGCCGGAGGCCATGCCCTACAAGGTGGGTCTGATCTATCGCGACGGCCAGCCGCTGACCTATGACAGCGGCGACTATCCCCAGTGCCAGCAGATGGCGCTCGACACAGCCGACTGGGCCGGCTTCGAGGCGCGACGCGCCAAGGCCCGCGCCGAAGGGCGGCATCTCGGCATCGGGCTTGCCAATTATGTGGAGGGCACCGGGCTCGGGCCGTTCGAGGGCGCCACCGCGCGCCTTCTGCCCTCGGGCCGCATCCTGCTGCGCACCGGCGCCGCCTCCCAGGGCCAGGGGCACCGCACGGTGCTGGCCCAGATCGCCGCCGACGCCTTTGGCGTCGAGGTCGACGAAGTGGACGTGGAGGTGGGCGACACCGCCTCGGTCTCGGTGGGCGTCGGCGCGTTCGCGAGCCGCCTGATGGTGAATGCGGGCTCGGCGGTCGGCACCTCCTCCCAGACGCTGGCGCTGAAGCTCCGGCAGATCGCCGCCGCCGTGCTCGACGCCGAGCTGGACGACATCGAGCTTTCCGGCGGCGTGGCGCGGGTCATGGGCTCCCAGGGCGGGCAGATCAGCTTCCGCGAGATCGCCAAGATGTCGTCCGGACGCCCCGGCTTCTCGCTGCCGCGCGGCATCGAGCCGGGCCTGGAGGCGACCAGCTTCTTCGCCCCGCCCCAGGCGGCCTATTCCAACGGCAGCCATGTGGCCGAGGTGGAGGTGGACCCGGAGACCGGCCTCGTGAAGGTGACGCGCTACGTCGTGGCGCACGATTGCGGGCGGGTCATCAATCCGCTGCTGGTGGACGGCCAGATTCAGGGCGGCGTCGCCCACGGCATCGGCAACGCGATTCTGGAGCGCATGCGCTACGACGAGGCCGGCAACCCGCAGACCACCTCGCTCGCCGACTATCTCCTGCCCGACGCCGGCAACGTGCCGAACGTGGAGATCGTCCACATGGAATCGCCCTCCCCGCTCAATCCCCTGGGCGTGAAGGGCGCGGGCGAGGGCGGCACGATCCCCGCCGCCGCCGCCATCGCCTCCGCCATCGAGGATGCGCTCTCGCCGTTCGGCGTGAAGATCCTCGACGCGCCCATGCTGCCCGAAACCATCGCCATGCTCGTGAAGGACGCGCAGGCCCGAAGGGACGCCCGATGACCGACACCGACGCCTTCACCCTCTCGCGCGACGGCGCCGTCGGCATCGTCACGCTCAGCCGCCCCGACGACGGCAACCGCCTGACCGCCGCCGAGGTGCGCGCGCTGGGCCGGGCCATCCGCGCGCTCGGCGAGGACCGGGACACCAAGGTGGTGCTGGTGCGGGCCGAGGGCGCAGCCTTCTGCCTCGGCCGCACGCCCGCTCCGCCCGCCGCCGCGCCCAAGAGCGCGCTTGCCGTGCGCGAGAACGTGACCCAGCCGATCCTCGACCTCTATGCGGACGTGCGCGCGACCCCGGTGCCGGTGATCGCCGCGGTGCAGGGCGAGGCGAAGGGCTTCGGCTGCGCATTCGTCGGCCAGTGCGACCTCGCCATCGCCAGCGAGAGCGCGGTGTTCTCCATGCCGGAGATGGACACCAACCTGCCGCCCACCCTCGCCATTTCGGCGATCCTCGGCAAGGTGCCGCCGAAGCGCGCTCTCCACCTCGTCTATACCCGCCGCCGGATCGGCGCCGCCGAAGCGCTCTCCCTCGGTCTTCTGAGCGAGGTGGTGCCGGCCGCCGACCTCGGCGCGGCGGTGGCGGCGACGCTCGCCGCCATGACCGACCGCACCCGGCCGTCGCTGTGCGCGGTGAAGGAATACATGTCGGTCGCGCCCCACATGGATCCGCACGCGGCGGCGCGCATGGCGGGCAACCTTCTGTCCGTGGTCCTGTCCTCTCCGGGAGACGCCTGATGCCCAAGATCGACGTCAACGGCGAGACGCTCGCTTTTCATCGCGCCGGCAAGGGGCCGCCGCTGCTCCTCATCCACAGCCTCGGCACGGGGGCCTGGATGTGGGCCGGCGAAATCGCCCACTTCTCGGACCGCTTCGACGTGATCGCGTTCGACGCGCGCGGCCACGGCGCCTCGACCCACAACGGGCCGGTGACGATCCAGAACATCGCCGCCGATCTCGTCGCCGCGCTGAAGGCGCTCGGCACCGGGCCGGCGCACGTGATCGCCATCTCCATGGGCGGGCCGATTGCCGCGCTCATGTATTCCAAGGCCCCCGAGGCGTTCGCGAGCCTCGTCATCGCCGACAGCTTCGCCCGCCAGGGCGAGGCCGGCGCGGCGCGCGTGAAGGGCCTGGAGGAGACCCTCGCCAAGGTCTCCATGCACGATTATGCGACCTCCTATGCCCAGGGCACGCTGCACCGGAACGCGCCGGCGCCCCACATGGAGGCGCTCGTCGCCAGCGTCGCCGGCATGAGCCGGGAGACCTATCTGGAGATCGCCCGCACGGTGTTCACCGCGGACGTGGCCGCGCTCATGGCGCAGATCGCCGTGCCGGTGCGCGTGGTGGTGGGCGCGCAGGACACGCGCACCCCGCCGGCCATGTCCGAGGAGATCGCGCGCCTCGTGCCGGGCGCCGACCTCAAGGTGATCCCCGAGGCGGCCCACCTCGCCAACCTCGACAATCCCGAGGGATTCCACGCGGCGATCGAGCCGTTCCTGGCCCGGCAGGTGGAGAAGATTGCATGATGGGCCACGGCAATCGGAGGACGCTGCCCGGCGGCGAATGAAGCGATGAACAAGCCAGTCCATGGTCTCGGTCCGGTCCGCCAGGAGGCCGCGCCGCTCCGGCGCAAGATCACGTCCGCGCTGCGGCGTGCCATCGAGACGGGCGCGCTCGCGCCCGGCAGCCGGCTGGTGGAGAAGGACCTGTGCGCGGAACTCTACGTGAGCCGCACCTCGCTGCGCGAATCCCTGCGCGAGCTGGAGGCCGAGGGCCTCGTCACCAACGGCTCGAAGGGCCTCGTCGTCACGGCCATTTCGCCCCAGGAGGCCCGCAACATCTATGCCGTGCGCGGGGTGCTGGAGGGCCTGCTGGTGGAGCAGTTCGCGCGCCATGCGGATGCCGACGCCATGGCGCGGCTGGATGTGGCGGTGGCCGATCTCGCAAGCGCCTACGCCGAGGGTGTGATCGAGCGCATCATCACCGCCAAGGCGGACCTCTACGAGGTGCTGTGCGCGGGCGCCGACAATTTCATCGTGCTCGAGCTGCTCTCGCGCCTCAACACCCGCATCAACCGCCTGCGCTTCGCCTCGCTGTCGCAGCCGCTCAGGGCCAAGGCCAGCATCGCCGAGATTCATGCCCTCGCCGCGGCGCTGAAGCGCCGGGACGCCGCGGAGGCCCGGCGCATCGCGCTTGCCCATATCGACACGGCGGCCGCGCGGCGCTCGGCGTCGGACCGAAGGACCCCGTTTCCGAGGAAGGACCCCCATGACCGACGATCTTTACGAAAAGGGCCTGAAGACTCGCCGCGAGGTGGTGGGCTCCGCCTATGTGGACAAGTCGCTCGCCGAGATGACCGAGTTCACCCGTCCGCTGCAGGAACTGGTGACGCGCTATTGCTGGGGCGAGGTGTGGAACCGCGAGGGCCTCTCGCGCCGCGACCGCTCCATCATCAACCTCGCCGCCATCTCGGCCCTCAACCGCCCGCACGAATTGAAGCTGCACGTGCGCGGCGCGCTCAACAACGGCATGTCGCCGGAGGAGATCCGCGAAGTCCTGCTGCAGATCGCCATCTATTGCGGGCTGCCGGCGGCGCTCCGACGCCTTCCGCATCGCCCGCGAGACCATCGACGAAGAAGAAGCCAAGAACGGCCTCGACCCCGCCGGGCGCCCCCCGCCCGGCCCGGCCCGACCTCATCATGTGACGGAAGCCGCGTCCGCCGGCCCCGCCCTCGTCCGCGCCCCTCGGAGCCCTCCGCCCGG
>NZ_JBNFNU010000237.1:0-6623 GCF_057364445.1 Xanthobacter sp. BG11Y11_SDJG | reverse complement strand
CGTGCAGCGCCAAGCGCAGCAGACGCGAGCAGCGCGCGCTGCGAGCGCGAACGCCCGCCCGCAAGGCGGACCGCCGGTCCGGCCGGCGGCGCACGCCGCTGTTCTGGCGGATGTTCAGTGGGCGCTCCTGCTCGGGCTGTGGGCGTTGATGCGCGCTGGCCGGCCTCGTGGCCTACGAGGCCTCGAAGCTTCCGCCCATGCACACCTTGATGGTGCCGAAGCGCCCGCCCACCGTCACCATCCTCGCCGCCGACGGCAAGACGCTGGCGACGCGCGGCGACATGGGCGGCGTGGCGGTGCCGATCCGCGAGCTGCCGCCCTTCCTGCCCAACGCCTTCGTCGCCATTGAGGACCAGCGCTTCTACAGCCATTTCGGCCTCGATCCGGAGGGCCTCGCCCGCGCGCTGGTCACCAACATCACCTCCGGCCGGCTGCGCCAGGGCGGATCGACCTTGACCCAGCAGCTCGCCAAGAACCTGTTCCTGACCCAGGAGCGCACCGCCTCGCGCAAGCTCCAGGAACTGGTGCTGGCGCTCTGGCTGGAGGCGAAATACTCCAAGAGCGAGATCCTCGACCTGTATCTCAACCGGGTCTATTTCGGAGCCGGCGCCTATGGCGTGGAGGCGGCGGCGCAGCGCTATTTCGGCAAGTCCGCACGCCAGGTGACTTTGGCCGAGGCGGCCATGCTGGCCGGGCTGGTGAACTCGCCGTCCCGGCTTGCGCCCACGCGCAACCTCAAGGGCGCCCAGGCCCGCGCCGCTCTGGTGCTCGGCGCCATGCGCGATCAGGGCATGATCTCCCGGGACATGGCCCAGGCCGCGCTGGCCCGCCCCGCCCAGCTCGCGCGGCCCTCGGCGCCCGGCTCCAGCGGCTATGTGGCCGACTATGTGATGGACCAGCTCGAATCCTTCACCGGCGACGTGGTCGGCGACGTCACCGTGCGCACCACCATCGACCCGGCGCTCCAGCAGGCAGCCGAACGCTCCCTGGAAGACACGCTGGCGAAGTCCGGCGCGAAGTTCGGCGTCGGCCAGGGGGCGCTCGTCAGCCTCGACACGGACGGGGCGGTGAAGGCGCTGGTGGGCGGGCGCTCCTACGAGGACAGCCAGTTCAATCGCGCGGTGACCGCCAAGCGCCAGCCGGGTTCGGCCTTCAAGCCCTTCATCTACCTGACCGCGCTGGAGCATGGCCTCAGCCCCGACACGGTGCGCGACGACGCGCCGCTCCAGCTCAAGGGCTGGCGGCCGGAAAACTCGACCCACGACTATCGCGGCCCGGTGACGCTGGAGACCGCGCTCGCGCTGTCGCTCAATACCGTCTCGGTGCGGCTCGCGCTGGAGGTGGGGCCGAAGGCGGTGGTTCAGACCGCGCACCGGCTCGGCATCACCTCCAACCTCGAGCCCAACCCCTCCATCGCGCTCGGCACCTCGGAGGTGTCGGTGCTGGAACTGGCGAGCGCCTATGTGCCGTTCGCCAACGGCGGCATCGGCGTGATCCCGCACGTCATCGACGAGGTGCGCGGCGCCGACGGCAAGGTCATCTACCGCCGCGCCGCCTCCGGCCCCGGCCGGGTGCTCGACCCGGCCTATGCGGCGATGATGAACCGCATGCTGATCCAGACCCTGGTGATGGGCACGGCGCGCCGCGCCGATCTGCCGGGCTGGGAGGCGGCGGGCAAGACCGGCACCTCGCAGGACTATCGCGACGCCTGGTTCGTCGGCTACACGGCGCGCTACGTCACCGCCGTGTGGCTCGGCAACGACGACAGCTCGCCCACCAAGAAGGCCTCCGGCGCCAACCTGCCGGTGGAGATCTGGAGCCGCTACATGAAGAGCGCGCACCAGAACGTCCCGGTGGCGGAACTGCCGGGCGGGCTGCGGTCCGCCGGCTTCGGCAGCATCGGCTACGGCCAGCCGGGCGGCAGCCTCCTGCCGCCGGAGGGCCTGCCCGACGACCGCCCGCCCGCCGTGGTCGGCCAGATGCCGCAGCGCCAGGCGCCACAGGAACCCATGACGCTGGACCGCTGGTTCGTCGAAACATTCCTGGGGGGCGGACGGCGCTGACGCGCCCGGGATCGGGGACGGCGCGCTTGCGCCCAGCGGCGCGCTCGGGAATAAGCGGGGCATGATGTCTCAACCGAAAAGCCCGACCGCCTCCGCGCGCGCCAGGACGCCGCCGACGGCGCCGGCCCGCCGGCCGGCCCCTCCATCGAGCAGGGGCGGCTGCTGTTCGCCGCGCCGTGGGACTTCATCTCGGCCGCGCCCACCATCGAGACGCTGCCGCCCATGCAGGGCCTGGAGATCGCGCTCGCCGGGCGCTCCAATGTGGGCAAGTCCTCGCTCGTCAACGCGCTCACCGGCCGCAAGGCGCTGGCGCGCACCTCGGTGACGCCGGGCCGCACGCAGGAGCTGATCTTCTTCCGCGCCTCGCCCGAGCTGACGCTGGTGGACATGCCGGGCTACGGCTTCGCCAAGGCGCCGAAGGAGAAGGTGGAGGCCTGGACCCACACCATCCGCGCTTATCTGCGCGGGCGGGTGAACCTCGCCCGGGTGTTTGTGCTGATCGATTCCCGCCACGGCATCAAGCCGGTGGACGAGGAGATCCTGGACCTGCTGGACAAGGCCGCGGTGTCCTACGCCATCGTGCTCACCAAGGCGGACCAGGTGAAGCCCACCGCCTTGCCGCACGTGATCGCCGCCGTCGAGGAGAAGATCAGGAAGCGCCCGGCCGCCTTCCCGGTGGTGTTCCCACCTCCAGCAATACCGGGGCCGGCCTCGCCGAATTGCGCGGCGCGGTGGCGCGGCTCATCGCCGAACAGGGATAGCGGCGACGACCCGGCGTCCCGCTTCGGCGTTCGTCGGTCAAGCCGGAGGGCGACGGTTGGGAGAAGGGGGGAACGTCGGCGGAAGGCGATCGACGGCGGCAGGATACGCCGCCGCGTCCCGCAAAGCCCCCGTCATCCCCCGCCTTGTGCGGGGGATCCACTCAGCGGTCGGGCGGGCCCCGGTCGTTCGAGCGGCCCGACGCGGCCCGGTGGATGCCCCGGACGAGCCGGGGCATGACGGTGGGCAAAAAATCAAACAGGCGCTGAAGGAGAGGAAGCCGTGCGGCGGCCTGAAAAACCGCCGTCATGCTCCGGCTTGATCAGAGCAGCCCTGCACCCTCCCCATCCCCACATGGGGCCCGGTCGCAGCCTGGCCCTCCGGTCAAGCCGGGGGGCCAGGGGGAAAATCGGTGGAGCGGGGCCAGCGGCGCACTCAGCGGCGGGCGTGCTGCTCCTCCTGGATCAGCGCCTCGGTGGCGGCAATGGCGCCTTCCAATTCTGAGATCTTGCGCAGCATGCCGTCGGACGGCAGCGTCGAGCCCTTGGCGGCGGTGAGGATCAGATCGCGCTGTGCGGACTTCAGCCGATCGAGAAGGCCGGCCAGATCGGCCTCTGCCTGTTGCGGCATTTGGACATGAACTCCCGTAAAAATGACAAAAGCGGACGCAGCCCACGGCGCGCCCGCCCCGACCTCTCGCTGGACCTGGAATGCGGCAGGCTTCGTGCCCTGCAGAATGCGATCACGGGGAACGCACTCCCAAGGAACGCTCACGGGAACTGGCCGCGGCACGGTGACATCGCGGCGCGGGCGTCGCGATGTAAAGGTTTGGCTTGCGGGGATTCGCCCGGGCCAGAGACACACCGGAGAGGGCATCAAGGCCGAGGGGGCGAGGCACCCAGTGCATGCATCAGGCGGCCGGGCAAAGCGACCGGGCCTGATGCAGCTGCAATGCTCAGTCGGCGAGCTCGATGCCGCGCGCCTCAGGACCCTTCGGCCCCTGGCCCACCTGCACCACCACGCGCTGGCCTTCGGCGAGATCGCTGAGGCCCGAGCGGGAGATGACGGTGACGTGCACGAACACGTCCTTGCCGCCGCCTTCCACCGCGATGAAGCCGAACCCCTTGTCGGGATTGTACCACTTCACCGTGCCGACGCGCTCCTCGGTGGGGCCGGTGGCCGCACGCGGACCGCCGCCAGCGCCGCCCATGCGGGGGGCACCGCCGCCGCCGGACCGCGCCGAAGCTGCGGCGCGGAGGCGCCGCCTCGGCGGTGGAGGTGTCGACCTCGAGCACCTCGGTGACCTGGCGGCCCTTCTGGCCCTGGCCCACACGGACCGAGAGCTTCGAGCCGGGAGGCACGCTCTCCTGGCCCGCCGCCTCAAGGGCGCGGGCATGCAGGAACACGTCGCCCGAGCCGTCGGACAACTCGACGAAGCCGAAGCCCTTTTCCGGGTTGAACCACTTCACCGTCGCGTCGATCGGCGGACCGGACGGCATCGGTGCACTGAAGCTGCTGCTCGGCGAAGAGAACGCGCGGTCCCCGCCAAATCCGCGATCCCGCGGCGGCTGAAAATCGTCATCAAAGCCACGGCGGCGCGGCTCGCGGAAGTCTCGGTTACGGCTCATGTGTATTTCCGTTGAAGGTCAGTCGCCAATCCTGGCTAAGGGCCATCCACCACTGCGGGATTAATCTGCGTCCATCTGTGCAGTTTAGATTGCACTTCTCCGGCGACTTCAACGGCGCCTTCGCGTAACGCTCAAACCCCACCACCCGCTTCTTGCCTCGCAGCCTAATGGACATGGCCGGCTTGCAGTGCCCAAACTCAGCACCTGCGCACTCCGCCAGCCAAAAACGAGACTAACACAGTTCCGCTTCCTTTTGGTACATGAATGTTCGGTGCACGCGCGCCGCCCGCATCCTGGAAAGTTTGCCGGCTTATTCCACATTTCCGCTCGGCCCCGATTTTCCGAGACCGCTGCGCAAAGAGGCAGCCCATGACCTTTGCCGCGAACACGGCGCCCGCCCGCCCGCCCCGTCCCCAGCACCGGCGCGACGGCTTCGTGCCCAAGCTCGTCACCACCCTCATGCAAGGCTACCGCTTTGCCGACCTGCGCGCCGATGCGGTGGCCGGGCTCACGGTGGCCATCGTCGCCTTGCCGCTCGCCATGGCGCTCGCCATCGCGTCCGGCGCCTCGCCCGACAAGGGCCTCGTGACCGTGGTCGTGGCGGGCCTGCTGATTTCCGCCCTGGGCGGCAGCCGCTACCAGATCGGCGGGCCGACCGGCGCGTTCGTGGTGGTGGTCTTCAACGTCATCGCGCACCATGGTTATGACGGACTTTTGATCGCCACCCTCATGGCCGGGGCGATGCTGCTGGTGGCCGGCCTCACCCGGCTCGGCAACTTCATGCGCTACATCCCCGAGCCGGTGGTCACGGGCTTCACCGCCGGCATCGCGGTGATCATCTTCTCGAGCCAGGTGAAGGATTTTCTCGGTCTGCCCATGGCCCAGGTGCCGGCCGAGTTCCTGGACAAGTGGATCGCCATGGCCAAGGCTGCGCCCGGCCTGTCGCTCGCCACCACCGCGCTGTCGGTGGGCGCGCTGGCGCTAATCCTGGTGCTGCGCAAGGTGGCGCCCAAGGTGCCGGGCTTCCTCATCGCCGTGGTGGCGGGGGCGCTGGTGGTGCCGCTGCTCGGCCTCCAGGTGGAGACCATCGGCTCGCGCTTCGGCGGCATCTCCGGTGCCATTCCCGCTCCGCATTTGCCCGACGTGACCCTCGCCCGCATGTGGGAGCTGCTGCCCAGCGCCTTCACCATCGCCTTCCTCGCCGGCGTTGAGAGCCTGCTCTCGGCGGTGGTGGCGGACGGCATGACCGGCGGACGGCACCGGCCGAATGCCGAGCTGGTTGCCCAGGGCGTCGCCAATACCGCGTCAGCGCTGTTCGGCGGCCTCCCGGCCACCGGCGCCATCGCCCGCACCGCCACCAACATCCGCGCCGGCGCCCGCTCGCCCATGGCCGGGGTGCTGCATGCGGTGTTCGTGCTGGCGGTGATGCTGGCGCTGGCGCCGCTCGCCGCCTCGATCCCGCTCGCGAGCCTCGCCGCCATCCTCATGGTGGTGGCCTGGAACATGAGCGAGGTTGACCGCTTCCGCCACCTGATGTCGGCGCCCCTCGGCGACCGGGTGCTGCTCATCTCCACCTTCGTGCTCACGGTGGCGGTGGACCTCACGGTCGCCATCGCCACCGGCGTGGTGCTCGCCGCCGTCCTGTTCATGCACCGCATGGCGGAGACCGCCAGCGTCGCCCCGGCGGAGTTCGGCACCGGCGAGGAGCACGACGCGCGCGGCAACCTGCCGGCGGGGGTGGAGATCTTCCAGGTGAGCGGACCGCTGTTCTTCGGCGCCGCCGCGCGCTTCTCCGAGGTGCTTGAGAAGATCGGCCAGAAGCCGCGCGTGTTCGTGCTCGACATGACCGACGTGCCGATGATGGACGCAACCGGCGTCAACGCTCTGTCGAACTTCGCGCGCCAGTGCGCGGGCGGCGGCACGGCGCTGGTGGTGGCGGGGCTGAAGGGCCAGCCACGCACGGTGCTGGAGAAGATGGCGCACGGCGCGCCAGGCGCCCATCTCGACCTCGTCGCCAATATCGACCAGGCGCTGGCCCTGGCGCGCATCAAGGCCGAGGCCTGAGGCGGGAGCCGACATGACCTCCCCCGCCGATACGCCGGCCGCGCCGACAACGGCGGGCGCCATCGACGTTCCGAGCGGACGCCATCACGGCGCCGGCGCGCGGCGGACG
>NZ_JBNFNU010000236.1:0-6627 GCF_057364445.1 Xanthobacter sp. BG11Y11_SDJG | reverse complement strand
CTTCGCCATCCATGTGGAGGTGTGCTGCGAACCGGGCACCGGGCGCGCCGGCCCCCACCGCTTCCGCGAGGGTCATCGATCACGCGCGGCGCGAACTGCGCGGCGCGAGGCGCGCCGCGCGCAGGGCGTCCGCCATCAGCGTGCCGCGGCCGGGGCCGAGCTCGATGAGGCGGAAGGGGGTTGGCGCGCCCATGGCCTGCCATTGCGCCACCGCCCACAGGCCGATCAGCTCGCCGAACATCTGGCTGATCTCCGGCGCGGTGACGAAGTCGCCGGCCGCGCCGAGCGGGTCGCGGGTGATGTAGTAGCCGTATTTCGGATGGCCCAGCGCCAGCGCCATGAAGCGGCGCAGCGGCATCGGCCCGCCGGCGGCGATCAGCGCCTTGATCTCGGCTTCGAGCGGCCCGCTCACGGCGCGGGGCGCCTCCTGAGCGCATAGAGGAGCAGGCCGAGACCGGCCAGCACCACAGGCACCGAGAGCCACATGCCCATGGTGGTGCCGAAGGCGAGGTAGCCGAGCTGGGCGTCGGGCTCGCGGAAGAACTCTCCCGTGATGCGCCCGAGCCCGTAGCCGATGCCGAAGATGCCGGCGGCGACGCCGGGCCGCTTCAGCCCGCCGAGGCGCACCACGAGCAGCATCACCAGGAACAGGACGAGGCCCTCCAGCGCCGCCTCGTAAAGCTGGCTCGGATGGCGCGGAATGTTGCCGCCGGTGGGGAAGATCACGGCCCACGGCACGTCGGCAGGGCGGCCCCACAATTCGCCGTTGATGAAATTGGCGATGCGCCCGAACAGGAGGCCGAGCGGCGCCACAACGCCCGCGACATCCAGCAGCGAGAAGATGCGAATGCCGCGGGCGCGGGCGAACAGCACCAGAGCGACGATGGTGCCGGCGAGCCCGCCGTGGAACGACATGCCGCCCTTCCACACGGCGACGATGTCGGCCGGGTTCGCGGCGAAATAAGCGGGATTGTAGAACAGCACGTAGCCAAGCCGGCCGCCCAGGATCACGCCCAGCGTCGCCCAGAACAGCGCGTCGTCGAGGTCCTGCGGCCGCATGGGCGAGGTGCCGCCCCACAGCGCCGGCCGGGCGACGAGCCAGCGCGCATAGAGCCAGCCCAGCACCAGCCCGGCGATATAAGCGAGCGCATACCAGCGGATGGCGAGCGGGCCGACATGGACCAGCACCGGATCGATGGCGGGGAAGGGCAAGGCGAGGGTCGGCATCGGCTCCCCGGGGCTGCGGCGGCCGCCATGTGGCAAGCCGCGGGCGCCGCCGTCAAGCCGGCCCGGCGCAGGGCAGGGTCCATTCCCGTGCGGCTGCCGCCGCTGGCGGGACGGCGCGGCGGCCTATAGATAGAGCAACGTTCGCAAGGCCCGCGCTCCGCCGCGCCGGGCGCCGGAGATGGTCATGGCTCTCAAGGTCGCGGTCCAGATGGACCATATCGCCCGCATCAACATCGCCGGCGATTCCACCTTCGCGCTGCTGCTGGAGGCGCAGCGGCGCGGGCACACGCTCTACCACTACACGCCCGAGCGCATGGCCATGCGCGACGGCGTCGTCTTCGCCACCATCGAGCCGCTCACCGTGAAGGACGAGGCCGGCGCCCACTTCACTCTGGGCGAGAAGGCGCGCGTGCCGCTCGCCGAGATGGACGTGGTGCTGATGCGCCAGGACCCGCCCTTCGACATGGCCTATGTGACCGCGACCCATCTCCTGGAGCGCATCCACCCGAACACCCTGGTGGTGAACGACCCGGCGCATGTGCGCAATGCGCCGGAGAAGATCTTCGTCACCGAATTCCCGGACCTGATGCCGCCGACCCTGATCTCCCGCGACCTCGACGAGATCAAGGCGTTCCGCGCCGAGTTCGGCGACGTGGTGATGAAGCCGCTCTACGGCAATGGCGGCGCCGCGGTGTTCCGCCTTGCCGCCGACGACCTCAATTTCGGCTCGCTCTACGACCTGTTCGCCACCACCTTCCGCGAGCCCTGGGTGATCCAGCGCTTCCTCCCCGAAGTGAAGCACGGCGACAAGCGCATCATCCTGGTGGACGGGGTTGCTGCGGGCGCGGTGAACCGCGTGCCGAGCGAGGGCGACCTCAGGTCCAACATGGTGCGCGGCGGCGCGGCGAAGCCCACCGACCTCACGCCGCGCGAGCAGGAGATCTGCGCCCGCATTGGCCCGTCGCTGAAGAAGATGGGCCTGATCTTCGTCGGCATCGACGTGATCGACGGCAACCTCACCGAGATCAACGTCACCTCGCCCACCGGCCTTCGGGCCATCAAGCGCCTGGGCGGCCCGGATATCGCCGTCGAGATCTGGGACAAGATCGAGGACAAGCGCGCGGCGCGCTGAATTTCGGAGTTTCGACGATGGCCCAGCCTTTCACCGCCTCGGTTCCCCACAAGCTCGGCCGGGAGGAGGCGACCCGCCGGCTGCAGTCCGGCCTCACCACGGTGCGCGACCGCTTCGCGAGCCATGTGGAGATCGTCGAGGAGCGCTGGACCGACGGCCACCTGGACTTCCGCGTCGCCGTCATGGGCCAGCACGCCTCCGGCACGCTGGACGTGCTCGACGAGGCCGTGAACCTCTCGGTGGAACTGCCCTTCTTCCTGTCCATGCTGGCCAACAAGGCCAAGGACCTGGTGATGAAGCAGGGGCAGATCCTGCTGGAGAAGAAATAGCGCGGGGCGGGTCTGGGTGCCTTCGCGAACGCCGGGTCCCTGACGCCGGCGGCGTGCTCTGCCGCCGCTTTCCTCCCACCGCCGTCGCCCTTGACCCCCGCCGTCGCCGCTGTCCCCACCGTCATCCCCCGCTTGTCCGGGGGATCCACCCGCGGCCGGGCTGGCGCTTCATTCTTCAGCCATCCGCAGACGGCGCAGTGGATGCCCCGGACAAGCCGGGGCATGACGGCAACTCGGTCGGGGCGGACGAGCGGGCGTGACGGCGGTTGAAGGGAGGAAGGCGACGCGAACAGGCGCCCCGCCGCTCACACCGCCTTCAGCACCAGCGTCAGCGTGTCGAGGGTGAAGGTGCCGTCCGTCTCGATCTCGAAATGGCGCCTGACCTCCTGCGGCGCGCTGTCCTGGAGCGAGCGGATGGCGGCGGCATTCACCGGGCTGGTGCCGATGCGGGTGATCCACGGCCCGTATTCGAGCCGCAGCCGCCGCGGCGTCTCGCTCGCCACCGCGAAGCCGGCCGCCTCGGCGAAGGCGCGCCATTCGCGCGCCGCATAGTCGCGCACGTGGGAGGGGTCGCGCAGCATCTCCACGGTCTGAAGGAAGGTGTCCAGCAGCGCGGTCTCGGCCGCGATCACGTCCATGAACACCGCCAAGCCGCCGGGCTTCAGCATGCGCCGCGCCTCGCGCACGCCCGCCGCCGCATCGGCCCAGTGATGGGCGCTGTAGCGCGAGACGACGATGTCGAAGCTGGCGTCGGCGAACGGCAGGCGCTCGGCGACGCCCTGCGCGGTCGTGATGTTGGCGAGGCCGCGCTGCCGCGCCTGGTCCGCCACCGCCGCCAGCATCTCGGTGGAGAGGTCGTAGGCCACCACCTCCCTCACGTGCGGCGCGGCGGTGAAGCTCACATGGCCGCCGCCGCAGCCGAGGTCGATGAGGCGCGCCTCGCCTTGGCCGTCGAGCAGGCGGGCGAGCGCCGCAAGGTCCTCGCCCTGGGCGTGGACCGCGCTCGTCACATAGGCGCTCGCCTGCGGGCCGAACTGGCGCGCCACCAGCTCCTGGATGGTGGCGGAAGGAATTGCGGACATGGGCCTTCTCCGGGCGTGCGCGCGGGCGGGTGATCTGGGGCCGGGATTTCAGCCCGGCCCGGTGCCGCGCGCAAGCCGCTGCGGCGCAAGGCTCCTCAGGAAGCCCTGCGGTCGCGGTCCGGGTGGTGGAAGGCCAGCACCACCACCACCGAGGACAGAGCGAGCACCGCCATCAGCAGGAAGCCGTCGGTGAACGATCCGCGCAGATGCAGCACGAAGCCGGTGAGCGCGGGAGCGAGGAAGCCGGCGAGCGCGAAGGCGAAGTCCATGAGCCCGAGGGCGGTGGCCGCCCGCTCCGGAACGATGTCCACGTTCACCGCGTAATAGGCCGCATTGGCGCCCATGGAGGCGGCCACCGCCACCGTGATGCCGGCGATCGCCACAAACAGGTTGTCGGCGAACGCCACCGGCACCACCGCCAGCGCCGCCACCAATTGGCTGCCGGCGATGACATAGGAGCGTGCCACCCTGAGGCGCCCCGTGGTCTTCAGCAGCTGGTCCGACAGAAGGCCGAGCGCCCACAGCGCCGCCGCAGCCGCAAGCCACGGCACCACGGTGAAGGCGCCCACCGTGGTCAGGTCCAGCTTGTAGACGGTGTGCAGATAGCTCGGCAGCCAGCTCATGAAGAAGAACAGGAAATAGCCGAACACGAAGAACGCCCAGTAATTGGCCAGCAGCGTGCGGTTGGTGAGCAGCGCGCGCAGCACCGCGCGCTCGGGCCAGATGTCGCTTGGACGGCGGCGGCGCGGCGCCGGCGCCGGCACGGATCGCGGCCAGCTCGGCCGCGTTCACATGGCGCGAGCGGGCGGGATCGTCGCGGAACAGGAAGAACCACAGCGGCACCCAGGCCACCGAGAGCGCGAACAGCACGCCGAACGTCCAGCGCCAGTCGAGCAGCGCCAGAAGCTGGGTGACGATCGGCCCGCCGATGGCGAGCGCCACCGGCACCGCCAGCAGCGCATAGCCGTGGGCGCTCGCCTGCTGCGCCGGCGGCAGCCAGCGTGCGAGCGCGCCCGTCATGGCCGGGAAGTTCGGCCCTTCCGCCACGCCGAGCAGGGTGCGCGCCAGATAGAGCGTGAGGAAGCCGGAGGCGACGCCGGTGAGGCCGATGGACAGGCTCCACATGACCGCCGCGACGGTCAGCACCAGGCGCGCGCCGTAGCGGTCCACGGCGAAGCCGCCGATCAGCGTCGTCACCGCATAGCCGATGCCGAAGGCGCCGAGGATGGTGCCGGCATCGAGCTTGGAGAGGCCCAGCTCCGCCTCCATGGCCGGGATGGCATAGGAGATCGCGGCGCGGTCCACATAGTTCACCACCGTGATGATGAACAGCAGCAGCACCACCACGTAGCGAAACCGCGTCGCCGCCATGCGTCCCTCCCCCGGCACCTCCGGCGCACCCTAGGCGCGGTTCCGCCGCGAGGGAATGGGAAACAATGTTCCTAATTCGTTCTTGCCTCATCTGGCGTGCTCCGCTAGCCTTCCGCAATCAGGGGCTTCAGGGGGCGCGCATGATCCAGCGCGTGGCGACAGTGGCGTTCGAGGGGGTGGAGGCACGCCCCGTCGACGTGCAGGTGCACGTGGCCGCGGGCCTGCCGGCCTTCACCATCGTCGGCCTGCCCGACAAGGCCGTGACCGAGGCCAAGGAGCGGGTGCGCGCGGCGCTGATCGCCTCCGGCCTGGCGCTGCCGGCGCGGCGCATCACCATCAATCTCGCCCCTGCGGACCTGCCGAAGGAAGGCTCGCACTATGACCTGCCCATCGCCCTCGGCCTCATGGCCGCCATCGGCGCCATCCCGGCGGACGCGCTCGCCGGCTTCACGGTGGTGGGCGAGCTCGGCCTCGACGGCACGCTCGCGGCCGTGGCCGGCGTGCTCCCCGCCGCCATCGGCGCCAATGCGCGCGGGCACGGCCTCATCTGCCCCGCGCCCTGCGGCGCCGAGGCGGCCTGGGCGAGCCCGGACATGGACATCCTCGCGCCGGTCTCCCTCATCGCTCTCGCCAACCATTCTCGGGGCGGCAGGTGATGGCGCGCCCCGAACCGCGCATGGGCGAGCCGGCGCTCGCGCCGCTCGACCTCAGGGACGTGCGCGGCCAGGAGGCGGCCAAGCGCGCTCTAGAGGTGGCCGCGGCCGGCGGCCACAATCTGCTGTTCGTCGGGCCGCCGGGGGCGGGCAAGTCCATGCTCGCCCAGCGCCTGCCCTCCATCCTGCCGCCGCTCTCGCCGGCGGAGATGCTGGACGTGTCCATGATCGCCTCGGTGGCCGGCACGATCGAGAACGGCGCGCTGATGGACCGCCGGCCGTTCCGCGCGCCGCACCATTCCGCCAGCATGGCCGCCATGGTGGGCGGCGGCATCAAGGCGCGGCCGGGCGAGGTCTCGCTCGCCCATAACGGCGTGCTGTTCCTGGACGAGCTTCCGGAGTTCACGCCCCAGGTGCTCGACAGCCTGCGTCAGCCGCTGGAGAGCGGGGAGGTGCTGATCGCGCGCGCCAACCACCGCGTCACCTATCCCGCCCGCTTCCAGCTGATCGCGGCGATGAATCCCTGCCGCTGCGGGCGCGCCGGGGAGCCGGGCTTCACCTGCAAGAAGGGGCCGCGCTGCGCCGATGAATACCAGGCGCGGCTGTCCGGCCCGTTCCTGGACCGCATCGACATCCATCTGGAGGTGCCCGCGGTCTCGGCCGCCGACCTCGTTCTGCCGGCGCCGCGGAAGGTTCGCGCGAGGTGGCGGCGCGGGTCGCCATGGCGCGGGAGATTCAGGCCGAGCGTTACGCGGCGCCTCGGCGCCCGGACGTGCGACACCAATGCGCAGGCCTCCCGGCCCGCTGCTCGACACGTGGCGAGGCCGGACGGG
>NZ_JBNFNU010000235.1:0-6668 GCF_057364445.1 Xanthobacter sp. BG11Y11_SDJG | reverse complement strand
GCGCCACTTGCCGCGCCACCTGCCCCCTGACCGCCCCGCCGCCTCAGAGCATTTCGCCGCGCAGCAGCTTCGGCACCTCGCCGGTGAGGCCGGCGGCGTTCGCGGATGAACAGGCCCTTGAGGCGCGGCAGCCGGTCGACCAGGCCGAGGCCCACGTCGCGCACCGCGCGCAGCACGTCCGAGCGGTTGGAGAACAGGCGGTTGAGCCCGTCGGTGGCGACCCCCATGGCGAGGGTGTCGAAGCGCCGCCAGCGCTGGTAGCGCTCCAGCACCGAGGGGGCGGCGAAATCGAGGCCGACGCGGGCGGCGTCGGTCACCACCTCGGCCAGCGCCGCCACGTCGCGCAGGCCCATATTGAGGCCCTGGCCGGCGATCGGGTGGATCAGATGCGCGGCATCGCCCACCAGAGCGAGGCGGTCGCCGATGAAGCTGCGCGCCATGGCGAAGCCGAGCGGATAGGCGCGCGGCTTCGAGACCACCTTCACCCAGCCGAGCTTGTGGCCGAAGCGCTGCTCCAGTTCCTCCTGGAACGAGGTCGCCGGCAGCGCCAGCAGGCGCTCGGCATCCGCCGTGCGTTCGGTCCACACCACCGAGCAGCGGTTGCCGGGCAGCGGCAGGGTGGCGAACGGTCCGGCGGGCAGGAAATGCTCCTCCGCCCGGCCCTCGTGTGGCCGCTCGTGCTCCACGGTGAAGGTGATGCCGCTCTGGCCGTAGCCCCACGACACGTTGGTGATGCCCGCCATGGTGCGCCAGGCGCGCAGCGCGGCGCCGTCGCGCTCGGCCATCAGCCCGCCGCCCACCATGGCATAGTCGCCCCGGCGCCGCGCCATCTCGTCGAACGCCCAGCAGGCGCGCGGGCTTGCCGCGGGCACATGGAGCGCCACCAGGATTTCGCCGGGGGCGATGGCGGTCTGGTAGAGGTCGAGGAAGTATTCGTCCGCCGGCACGCGCCTCAGGCCGTGGCTGCCGGAAATCTCCATCTCGGCGCCCATCGCCAGCATCATGGCGGGGAACTCGGATGCGGGATCGGCGAGCGCGACGCTGCCGCCGATCGTGCCGCGATTGCGGATCGCCGGATGCGCCACGAACGGCGCGGCGGCGGCGAGCAGCGGCGCATGCCGGCGGATGAGGGGATCGGTCAGCGCATCCGCATGGCGGGTGAGCGCGCCGATGCGCAGCACGCCGCCCTCCAGGCGCACCCCGCGCATGGCGTCGATGTCCGCAAGGTCCACCAGGACCTGCGGCGCCTGCAGGCGCATGGCGAGCGCGGGAACCAGGCTCTGGCCGCCGGAAAGAAAGCTGGCATCGCCCTGCGCCGTGTCAAAGGCGGCGTGGGCCTCCTCCAGCGTGCGCGGACGCACATATGCGAAAGCGCGAGCCTTCACGACGCTTCTCCCGGTGTCGCGGCCTATTTGTGACCACTTGGTCACAACATGCGGCCGGCCGGAGACCGTTGTCAACCGGATTTGCGGGACATCTGCGGAAAAGCTTGCTGCACTGCGCGAAGAGCTTGTTTTTACAATGGAGCTCCATCGTTATGTTTATTCAAACATAGCGAAAAGCGTAGCCAGTTCTGAAACTGCCGCGCGCGCCTGCCCATTCTCTTCCGCAGGCCTGGGCCCGCACCCGCGGGGCTCCCATGGCCGGCGGCAGCGGCATCGGCGCCCCGCAGGACGGGGCTCGCCCGCCGCCGGCCCTAGAGCTTGGTCAGGTAGTCCGCGTCGCGCTTGAACATGTCGGTCAGGTGGCGCAGCACCATCTTCACGCGGCCCATGAATTCCAGGTCCTCGTGCGCGCCCACATAGACGTCGCGCATCACCTGCACCTCGTCAGCCAAAACCGGGATCAGCCGCGGGTTGGACTTGGCGGAGAACAGCGGCAGCAGACCGATGCCGGCGCCGCGGGCGATGGCGTTCTGCTGGGCATGCATGGAGGTGGAGCGGAAGGCGACGTTGGCGGGCTCCAACACGTCGAGCAGCCAGTGCACGGGCTGGATCGCCACCAGATCCTCCACATAGTCCACGAAGGTGTGCGCCGGCAGGTCCTCCACCGTCTGCGGCAGGCCGCGGCGGCGGATGTAGTCCGGCGCCGCATAGAGGGCGAGGCGGAACTGCCCCACCTTGCGCATGACGAGGCGCTGCCCCGAGAGCGGCACGAAGGAGATGGAGATGTCGGCCTCGCGCTTGGTCAGATTGATGAGGTGGCGCTCGGTCACCAGCTCGACGACGATGCCAGGCTCCTTCTCGGCCAGTTCCGCGAACCGCTCGGCGAGGTAGAAGGCGCCGATGCCCTCCATGGAGGCGACCCGCACCCGCCCCGTGGGCGCGCTCGGCGCGGCGCGGATGGATTCCTGGATCTCCCCCGCCTCAAGCTCGATGCGCTCGGCGATGGCGAACAGGCGGTGGCCCTGCTCGGTCAGCACGAAGCCGTCGGGCTTGCGGTCGAACAGCTTGACCGAAAGGTCCTTCTCCAGTTCGGCGATGCGGCGCGAGACCGTGGTGTGGTCCACCCTGAGCCGCCGCGCGGCCGGCATCAGCCGGCTCTGCCGCGCCAGTTCCAGGAAATAGGTGAGGTCGTTCCAGTTGAACACGGCACCCCCGGCGATCGGTGGACGGTCAGCGCAGCCGGCCCGCCTTGATGACCGTCTAATGACGCTCCGTCAATGCGCGGCGGGGGTGACGCCGGGCAGGTGCGCCAGTTCGGAAAGCGAGGCGACCTCGAAGTCCGGCGCAAAGCCGAGCCCTTCGAGCTGGGTGCGCAGCGCCTTGTAGAAAGTCACCGGGCGCAGCACGCCGGCGCCGGCGGCGGCGGCGATCTCCGCGCGCACCGCGGCGGCGGACACGCGGGCGATGCGGGCGACGCGGAAGCCGAACTTCTTGGCTCCGGCGATGTCGAAGCCGTTGGAGGACACGAACACCACCTCGGAAGGCTTCACGCCCAGCCGCTCCTCCACCAGGCCATAAGCGCGCGGATCCGGCTTGTAGGCGCCCGTGGCATCGACGCTCAGGACCGCGCCGATATGGGGCGCGAGCGGCGAGGTGCCCACCAGCGTCTCCAGCATGGCCGGGCTGCCGTTGGAGAGGATGGCGCGCCGGTAGCCGGAGAGCGCGGCGAGCGCCGACTCGGCCTCGGGATAGGGGGTGAGGCGGTTGTAGGTCTCGGCGATCTCGTCCAGCAGCGCCGGCCGCGCCTCCAGGCCCAGCACGTCGAGCGTGAAGGCGAGCGACTGCCGCGTGACCGCCCAGAAGTCCTCGTAGGCGCCCATCATGGAGCGCAGCCAGGAATATTCCAGCTGCTTCATGCGCCAGATCTGGGTGATCATCTCCCCATGTCCGGGGAACGCCGCCTCGGTGGCGTCGGCCACCGACTGCACGTCGAAAAGGGTGCCGTAGGCATCGAAGACGAAGGCCTTGGTCATGGGGGCTCCGGGCAAGTGGGGGACCGGTAAAGCGCGGACGGATGCACTTTTTTAGGCGCTGGCGGCATCCAAAGCGAGGCCTGCAGCGTTGAAAGAAAATGTCGCGCCGCGCGGCGCCGCTCGATCGCGGGAGGCGCGGGCGCAGGGAGCGGCCGTCGGGTGCGCGGATTGGCGCCTCGGCAGTGCCCCTCTGCTTCAGGCGCAATCAGGTAGGGAGCAAACCATGGGATTTCGGCCGGATGCCGTGGCGCACAGCGCCGAGGCCACCTCGCACGACGACGTCGGCGCCCGCTTCGCGCGCGTCAGGAAGCTGACCCTCGATCTCGCCGCTCCGCTCTCGGATGCGGACGCCTCCGCCCAATCCATGCCGGACGCCTCGCCGACCAAATGGCACATGGCGCACACCACCTGGTTCTTCGAGAGCTTCGTGCTGCGCGATCATGTGCCCGGCTACACCCCGTTCGACGCCCGCTGGCCGTTCCTGTTCAACAGCTATTACGAGGCGGAAGGGGCACGCATCGCCCGGCCCCAGCGGGGGCTGCTGACGCGGCCCTCGCTCGACGAGGTCCGCGCCTACCGCGCGGCGGTGGATGCGCGGATCGAGGCGGCGCTGCCCGATCTGCCGCCGGAGGTGCTGGCGCTGATCGACCTCGGCTGCCACCACGAGGAGCAGCACCAGGAACTGCTCCTGACCGACCTCCAGCACCTGTTCGCGCAAAATCCCTTGAACCCAGCGGCCTATCCGCCGGCCTCGCGGCCGCCCGGCGCGGTGCCCGAGACGGTGCGCTGGATCGAGGGCGCGGCGGGCACGGTCGAGATCGGCCATGCGGGCGCGGGCTTCGCGTTCGATTGCGAGGGACCGCGCCACGTCACCTGGCTCCAGCCCCACGCCCTCGCCGATCGCCTCGTCACCAATGGGGAATGGCAGGACTTCATGGCCGATGGCGGCTACGAGACGCCGTCGCTCTGGCTGGCGGACGGCTGGGCTTTTGTGCGCGAGAACGCCATCGCCGCGCCGGCCTATTGGCGGCGCGACGAAACCGGCGCCTTCACCCGGCGTTTCGGCCTCGACGGCCTTCAGGATATCGACCGCGCTGCGCCGGTGCGCCACGTCAGCTATTACGAGGCGGATGCGTTCGCCCGCTGGGCGGGGGCGCGCCTGCCCACCGAGGCCGAGTGGGAGAGCGCGGCCGCCCGGTTCGACCCGCAGCGCGGCACCTTCCTTGATGCCCCCGTCGCAGTGTGTCCCCTGCCCGCGCGCGGCGGCGACGGGCTGCGCCAGATGTTCGGCGATGTCTGGGAATGGACCGGCTCGGCCTATCTCGCCTATCCGCGCTTCCGCCCGGTGGAAGGGGCGATCGGCGAATACAACGGCAAGTTCATGTCGGGCCAGTTCGTGCTGCGCGGCGGCAGCTGCGCGACGCCGCGCGGCCATGTGCGCGCGAGCTACCGCAATTTCTTCTACCCGCACCAGCGCTGGCAGTTCACCGGCCTGCGCCTCGCGAAGGACCTTTGACCATGCTGCGCGAGATCGACCGCATCCTGCCCCGGTCCGGCGGCGCGCCCGCCGATCCGGCCTTCCTGGCCGATGTCCTCTCCGGCCTTTCGGCGCGGCAGAAGTCGGTGCCGGCGCGGTGGTTCTACGACCATCGCGGCTCGCAGCTGTTCGAGGCGATCACCCGCCTGCCGGAATACTATCCGACGCGCACCGAGCGCGGCATCCTCGCCGCCCATGCGGGGGAGATCGCGGCTCTCGTCGGGCCGGGACGCGCCGTGGTCGAATTCGGCTCCGGATCCTCGGCCAAGACGCCGCTGCTGCTGCGCGCGGTGGCGCCGGCCGCTTATGTCCCGGTGGACATTTCCGGCGCCTTCCTGCGCGAGAGCGCAGCGGCGCTGGCGCAGGCCTTCCCGCAGGTGCCAGTGCATCCGTTGGAGGCGGATTTCCTGCAGCCGCTAAGCCTGCCGGCCGCCATCGCGGCAACGCCCGCGCTCGGCTTCTTCCCGGGCTCGACCATCGGCAACATGGAGGCGGACGACGCCGTCGACCTGCTGCGCAACATGGCGGCGACGCTCGGGGCGGATGCGCGCCTTGTGATCGGCATCGACCGGATCAAGAGCCCGGATGTCCTCATCCCCGCCTATGACGATGCGCAGGGCGTCACCGCGCAGTTCAACCTCAATCTGCTGGCGCGCATCAACCGCGAGCTTTCGGCGGACATTCCGGTCGCGGACTTCCGCCATGTCGTGCGGTGGAACGACGAGGCGGCGCGGATCGAGATGCATCTGGAGGCGGGGCGCGACCTCGCCTTCAGCGTCTCCGGCCGGCGGTTCGCGATGCGCGCGGGCGAGACCATCCACACCGAGAACAGCCACAAATACGGCCGCCGGGACGCCGCCGTGCTGCTGCGCGCCTCCGGATGGACGCCGCTCGCCGAATGGACCGATCCGGACGGGCTGTTCGCCGTGATCCTCGCCGGGGCGGGGGACTGACGTCACGCCGACATCAGTTCGTCCGCCCCGCCCGGCTTCAGCGTGAGCGGCTTGCCACCGAGGTCCTCGAACACCTGCTCGCGGCAGGTGAAGACCAGGATCTGCACATGGCGTGCCGCCATGTTGAGGATGTCGAACATGCGCTTGATGCGGCTGTCGTCGGAGAACACCAGCGCGTCGTCGAGGATCACGGTCGCCGGCTCGCCGCGCTCCACCAGCATCTCGGCGAAGGCGAGGCGCACCAGCACCGCGATCTGCTCCTGGGTGCCGAGGCTCAGGTGCTCGAACTTCTCCTCGTGCGCCCCCTCGCGCACCACGCCGGTGATGGTGAGGTTCTGGTCGAACTCCAGCCGCGCGCCGGGAAAAAGGATGCGCAGATAGGGCTCCACGCGCGTCAGCACCGGCGAGAGATAGCGCTTCTTGGCCTCCTCCTCCGCCGCGCGCAGGGTGCGGGCGAGCAGGGACAGGACCTGCGCCTCCCGCGCGAAGCGGGCGCGCTCGGCCTCGGCCAACTCCAGCTCGCGGCCCTTGAGGGCGATGGCCTCGTCGAGGCCCGCGGCCTCCGACACCTCGATGCGCGATTTCAGGCCGGCGATCTCCTGCTGAAGCCCGGCGCGCTTCTCGCGGCGTTCGGCCAGCGCCTGCTCCAGGCGGGCGATGCGCGCGTCGAGCTGCGGCAGCGTCTCCTCGGTGCGCTGGTCGGACAGCGCGGCGATGGCGTCCTCCCTGCCGTGCCAGCGCCGCGCGGGGCGGCAGCGAC
>NZ_JBNFNU010000234.1:0-6740 GCF_057364445.1 Xanthobacter sp. BG11Y11_SDJG | reverse complement strand
GCGTCTCGGACGCCCGCGCCGAGCGCGTGGGCCGGCTCGCCAGCCATGCGGATCCCGCCCCCGTGGTGCGCACCTGCCGGCGCCTGTGGCATTCCGTCATCATCTTGCTGCGCGGCGCCGACCGGCCTCTGGCCGAGCCGCTTGCGTCGCGGATCGCGCCCCATCTCGATGCTGCCGTGACCACGCTGCGCGCCCATATGGAGGCGCTCGCCGCCCGGCTCGACGGCGCGGACGTCGGCGACGTCGCCCAGACCGTGGCGGCCGCCCGCTCGGCGGTGGCGGCTCTTGAGGCGGAGGCGGAGCGCCTCAATGCCGAGGGCGCCCTGGACGCGGCGAGCGGCGAGACCCTGGCGGCGCTGTTCGCGGCGGTCTCCGCCTGCACCCATGTGGAGGAGAACCTGGCGGACCTTGCCGCCCGCCTCGACGAAGTGACGAGCCCCGAGGGCTAAGCACGAGAAACAGGCGTTGATCTGGAATGGTTCCGGGAGCAAGGATAGACTATCCCGCGTTGCACAATTGTGGAGAGACCCGTCCATGCCCGCCAGCGCCGCCCTCCGTTCCCCGGACGCCGCTCCCCTCGATGCGGTGGCCCTCGGCCGCGCGGCCACGGACCGCCTGGAGAAGCTGCTGGCGGAAGCGACCTCGGCGGTGCGCGCGCGGGTGAGCGATGGGGGACGCCTCTCGCCGGCCCTGCTGGAGGCCGAGCAGCGCGCCACCCACGGCCTCGCCTGGCTCGCCACCTACGTCTTCTCGGTGCGCGAACTGGTGCATTACGCCGATCGCCTGACCGAGATGGGCAAGTTCGGCGACACCGAGCGGCTGATCGTGCAGATCGGCCTCGGCGAGTATGTCGCCCAGATCCTCGGCGGCATTCCCATGAGCCAGGGCGAGACGGTGCGTCTCGCCGATCTCTACGTTTCCGACGAGACGCTGGAGGCGCTGCGCGCCGATCCCGCCGTCGCGGCCCTGATCGCAAAGGGCAACACGGCGGCGAGCCGCGCCGCGCTCGCCGACATCATCCGCGGCGCCCATCCCACCGGCACCATCGGCGAGGCGGGCCTCGACGAGACCATGGAGGCGATGCGCACCGAGATGCACCGCTTCGTGGAGGCGGAAGTCGCGCCCCACGCCCATGAGTGGCATCTGAAGAACGACTATATCCCGCTTCAGATCATCGCCCAGCTCTCGGAGATGGGCGTGTTCGGCCTGACCATTCCCGAAGAGTTCGGCGGCCTCGGTTTGCCGAAGGAGGCCATGTGCGTCGTCACCGAGGAATTGTCGCGCGGCTATATCGGCGTCGGCTCTCTCGGCACCCGCTCGGAGATCGCCGCCGAACTGATCCTCGCCGGCGGCACGGACGACCAGAAGGCGCACTACCTGCCGAAGATCGCCGCGGGCGAGATCCTGCCCACCGCCGTCTTCACCGAGCCGAATACCGGCTCCGACCTCGCCTCGCTGCGCACCCGCGCGGTGAAGGAGGGTGACGGG
Source organism: Xanthobacter sp. BG11Y11_SDJG (assembly GCF_057364445.1). NCBI lineage: Bacteria > Pseudomonadati > Pseudomonadota > Alphaproteobacteria > Hyphomicrobiales > Xanthobacteraceae > Xanthobacter > Xanthobacter sp. BG11Y11_SDJG. The sequence goes on along the minus strand of NZ_JBNFNU010000234.1, from coordinate 5,252 downwards.
GAGGGCGCGGTCTACAAGGTCAGCGGCAACAAGACCTGGATCACCCATCCGGTGCGCGCCGACGTGATGACTCTGCTGGTGCGCACCAATCCGGCCGAGCCCGGCTACAAGGGCCTCTCCATCCTGCTCGCCGAGAAGCCGCGCGGCACGGACGAGAACCCGTTCCCCGCCGAAGGCATGACCGGCGGCGAGATCGAGGTTCTCGGCTATCGCGGCATGAAGGAATACGAGATCGGCTTCGACGGCTTCGCCGTGCCGGCGAAGAACCTGCTCGGCGGCGAGGAGGGCCAGGGTTTCAAGCAGCTCATGACCACCTTCGAGAGCGCGCGCATCCAGACCGCGGCCCGCGCCGTGGGTGTCGCCCAGGCGGCCATGGAGGTGGGCCTGAAATACGCCGAGGAGCGCATCCAGTTCGGCAAGCCGCTGATTGCCTTCCCGCGAGTCGCCGACAAGGTCGTGATGATGGCGGTGGAGACCATGATCGCCCGCCAGATCACCTACTTCGCCGCCCGCGCCAAGGACGAGGGGCGGCGCACGGATCTCGAGGCCGGCATGGCCAAGCTGCTCGGCGCCCGCGTCGCCTGGGCGGCGGCGGACAATGCGCTGCAGATCCACGGCGGCAACGGCTTCGCGCTGGAATATCCGGTCTCGCGCATCCTGTGCGACGCCCGCATCCTCAACATCTTCGAGGGCGCGGCCGAGATCCAGGCCCAGGTGATCGCCCGCCGCCTGCTCGACGGCGGCAACTGAGGGTCCCCGTCCGCGGGCGCGGCGGATCAGTCCGCCGCGCCGCGCTCGTCGTCTCCGGCTGCCGGCTCCTCGCCCGGCACGTATTCCAGGATGTCGCCCGGCTGGCAGCCGAGCGCCTCGCAGATGCGCGCCAGCGTGTCGAAGCGCACGCCGCGCACCTTGCCGGACTTCAGCAGCGAGACGTTCTGCTCGGTGATGCCGATGCGCTCGGCGAGCTCGCGCGAGCGCATCTCGCGCGCCAGCATCACGTCGAGATTGACCACGATGGGCATGAGGCTTCCCGCCTTTTCCAACCGGCTCAGATGAAGCCTTCATTCTCCCGGGCGATGCGCGCCGCCTCGCGCATCACCGCGCCGACGCCGATCACCATCAGCCCCACCAGAACCGATACCACGTCGTGGCTCGACAGGCGGACGGCGAGGACCCGCTGGCCGGGCGGATTGCCCAGCGTCAGCACGAGGCCGAGCAGGGTCGAGACCAGAGGGTTGAGCAGCGCCTGAAGCGCCACCGCGGCGCCGAACCGTTCGAGACGGGCGGCGAGTGTCCCGGTCACGGTCTCGCCGCGTCCGAAGTCGCGGAAGATCAGGCGCACCTGGTTGAGCCCGTAGGCGAGGATGGCGAGCGGCACCGCGGCGAGCAGCAGGCCCAGCGTCGTGCTCAGGGCGTCCAGCGTCACCGGATAGCCCGAAATCCCCAAGCGCGGCACGACCACGGCCTCGATCCAGGCGGGTCGGAGCCAGATGCCGAGCCCGCCGCCGACCAGCGCGACGAGGATGAACAGGGTGACGGCGGACAGCAGCTGCCCGCGATGGCGGAGGCGGGCGAGGCGAGGGTCGGAGATCGCATGCGACATGAAGAAACCTTTCCTTGACGCGGGAAAAAATTATCATAAAACGATAAATAGTCAATACCTGATGAGATGTCTCATGTCGCTCCTCCGCACCCTGCCGGGGCTCGCCGCCGCTCTGCTTCTCGCCACCGGCTGCTCGCACGTGCCGCTCACCAGCCTGCCGCGGCTTGCCAGCCTCGATCCGGTGACCATGGATCTTTCCGTCCTCCGGGCGGCGGTGCGCGCGCCGAGCGCGCTGCGCCCCGAGCCGGGCGGCGCCACCTTGACCATGTCCTTCTGGCTCGCCGGATCGGAGACCCGCAAGACGACGGTGTCGGCGCAGCTCGAGGAGGATGGCGACGCCGCCGTGCGCGCCGCCCTGAAGGCGGACGAGAAACCGGGCTTCCGCATCACCGTGTTCCGCCTCTCCGAGGACGGCCGGCGCCGGCTCGAGGCGGCGCGGGACGAGGTGCGCGCTCTCAAGGCCCGCGAGTCGTCAGGCGGCAGCCGCGTGCGCGGCACGCTCTCGGTCGGCATGAAAGGCTGCGCCGCGTCAGCGCTGCCGGAGGGGCCGATCCTGCTCAGCACCTATCTGCGCGACAAGCCGTCCGGCACGTTCATTCCGCTGGTGGCCGATGTCGATCTCAAGGCGCTGGCGACCGAGGCCGGCACCGAGGCGCCGGCGATCGGCGCTTGCGCGCCATGAGTGGAAGCGCGCTCAGGGCTCCGCGTCGGCGCGCGGCGCCGGCAGGTCGATCTCCTGCGCCCGATGCCCCGTCACCCTCAGAAACGCCTTCAGATCCGCGGGGGCGAGCACGGTGGTGCGGGTATTGGTGAGGGGATGGCAGCCGACGGCGTCGGCAAGCATGAGCGTCCGGTCGATGGCCACGTTCACGAGGCACGCCTCGTCATTGGCGAGCGCCAGGAGGCTCACCGAGCCCGGCAGCACGCCCAGCAGCTCGTAGAGCGCCTCGGCCGAGGCGAAGGAGAGCGAGCCGCGCGCCCCCAGCGGGTCGCGCAGCGCCTTCAGATTCACCGGCGCATCCTCGGCGACGGTGACCAGGAAGTAGCGCTTCTTCCCGTCGCGCAGGAACAGGTTCTTGGTCTGCACGCCCGGCAGGGCGCCGCGCAGCGCCTTGGATTCGGCCACCGTGTGGAGCGGCGGGTGATCGAAGGTTTGCGCTGCGATCTGATGGCGCACGAGCAAAGCGAGGAGCGTGTCGGGATCGTGCGGCATGGCCATGCGGGCGTGAGGAGGTGAACCGGCATAGCCGCAGTCCGGTCGCTTCCGCAAGGCCGTCGGAAACGGCGGACGGCCGGGTGGCGGGCCATGGACATTCCGTTGGGTCGCTCCCGGGGGTTTTTCCTTGCGGGCAATGCAACCTCGGGCGCATTTTGCTTTTCGAGTGCGGTATGATGCGGCTATTCTGCACCCGTCTCCTGGCGGTCCGCCGCCGTGATTGTCCCCGTGTTCCTGGACCGAGCCGTATGTCCGTTTTCACGGGTGGGGCACTTCGCGCCCCACCGCCTATTGCGCATCACGAGGACGTCGCGTTCTGGCTTGCCGGGACCGGCGCGGAAGCCAGGGCGAAAATCCGAGCCCATCCGCGCCTGCGCCAGGCGATGCTGATCGCCGCCGACGGCATCATTGGCGTCCACGACCACAATCCGCTCCTGAACCGCGTCCTCAACGACCGGGGCCGCACCGCGTTCGGGTTTTTCGTGCTTTATCTGGACGCCACCGCCGATGCCACCGGCACCGGACTGACGGCGGCGCGCATGGCGGCGCTGTGCCAGGAGACCGGCCTGTGCAGCCGGGGGCGCGCCAAGGCGCTGCTCGCGCTGATGCGGTGGGGCGGCTATCTGGAGCCCGTGGTCGGGCGCGGCGACCGGCGCGAACGGCCGCTGGCTCCCACCGAACGCTTGCGCCAGCTGTTCCTGATGCGCTGGCGGGTCCAGTACTCGGCCCTGCGCGAGCTGAGCGACTCGGCCGGTGTGGTTCTCGAACGCCTGGACGAACCGGGCTTTCTCTCCCAGCTCGCAGTGCGCTTCGGTGCCGTCTATCGGGCAGGCTACCGCGTGCTCGACCACGCTCCCGCCGTCGCGCCCTATTGCGAGCGGGACGGCGGCATGCTCGTGCTGTTCGCGCTTCTGTCCGCCGCCGCGCTCGGCGGCGCGCGCCCACCGCCACCGAACTTGGCCGGCGGTTTGGCCTGTCGCGCACGCACACGCTGCAGATTCTGCGCGACGCGGAGGCGGCCGGCCTGGTGGTTCGGGCCGGCCTGGTCGAGGATGGCGTGCCGCTCTCGGGCGGCCCCGGCTTCGCGCTGTCCCCCGAAGGCGTGCGCGGGGTGGAGGATTTTTCCGTCGCCGCGTTCGCCATGTTCGAATGCTGCGCGGCCTGGACGCTGGCGGATCTGGCCGCCGCGACGTGACGATGCGGCGCACAATGGCTTTCGCTTGCGCACAAATGCCCTAGACTGATCACGCCGGGGGGCCGGTGCGGCGCGCTTCGGCGGCGCGTCGTGGACGTGGGCAGGCGCGGGCCTGCCGGGGATGAGTCCGTCACGGGCTCTCGGGTCGGGTTGCGGGCCGGGATCGGCCGCGCAGGGCGGAACATCGAGATGACACACGTGAATGCGACCCAGGCGACCCAGGCGGTCCAGGCGGCCGACGGCGAGGCCAAGGACGAGCCGCTGCGCGAGGATATCCGCCGGCTCGGCCGCATCCTCGGCGATACGGTCCGCGAGCAGGAGGGCGAAGAGGTGTTCGACCTGGTGGAGCGCATCCGCCAGATCTCCATCCGCTTCCACCGCGACAATGACGAGGCCGCCCGCGACGAACTGGAGAGCCTGCTGGCCGGGCTCGATCCCGAGCGCGCGGTCGAGATCATCCGCGCCTTCAGCTACTTTTCCCATCTCGCCAATATCGCCGAGGACGGGCACCACATCCGCCGCAACCGCGCCCACGCCATCGCCGGCTCGGCGCCGCGCGCGGGCAGCCTCGCCCACGCCTTCGCCCGTGCCGGCGAGAAGGGGATCTCGGCCGACACGCTGATCGACTTCTTCCGGGGCGCCCATGTGAGCCCGGTGCTCACCGCGCATCCCACCGAGGTGCGCCGCAAGAGCACGCTCAACCGCGAGATGGAGATCGCCGGCCTCCTGGAGCGCGCCGAGCGCATGGATCAGACGCCGCAGGAGCGCGAGGCCCAGGAGGAGGAACTGCGCCGGGCGGTGCTCACGCTCTGGCAGACCGCCCTGCTGCGGCGCATCAAGCTCACCGTGCTCGACGAGGTGGCGAACGGCCTCAGCTATTACGACTACACCTTCCTCTCGCAGCTGCCCCGCCTCTATTGCCAGCTGGAGGACCAGCTTGCCGCCATGGCCGGCGATGGGCGCACGGTGGAACTGCCCTCCTTCCTGCGCATCGGCAGCTGGATCGGCGGCGACCGCGACGGCAATCCCTTCGTCACCGCCGAGGTTCTCTCCGAGACGGTGCGGATGCAGCGCGAGCGGGTGCTGGCCTATTACGATGCCGAGCTTCTGGCCCTCGGCGCGGAACTTTCCGCCTCACCCACCGTTGGTCGCGAAACTGCAGAGACCAACCAAGGCGTATGGAAAGATGAAGTTTTCTGGCAAGCGGGTGCTCGTCGTCGAGGACGAGTTCCTGGTGG
>NZ_JBNFNU010000233.1:0-6749 GCF_057364445.1 Xanthobacter sp. BG11Y11_SDJG | reverse complement strand
CGGCGCTGCGGCGTCCCGCGTTTTGGGGGATGCGCGGCCGCGGCCGGATGCCCATCATCGGTGCGGATGGCGTGACCCTCCCCTCCAGCGCCGCCGGTCGCTCCCGCTCCGGCGGCGCCTTTTTTTGTGTTCGGCTCTCGCCATGGTGATCGCCGCCGCCCTCGCCTGCGTCCTGCGGCCACGCACCTGAGGCTCAGGCGCGGGCGAAGTCGAGCGGGATCTCGGTGGTGGACTTCAGCTCCTCCATGGCGAACATGGAGGTCACGTCCGACAGCTCGATGCGCGAGATCAGCTTCTTGTACAGCGCGTCATAGGCGGCGATGTCCGGCACCAGCGCCTTCAGCAAATAGTCGATCTCCCCGCTCATGCGGTAGAAGTCCACGATCTCGGGAATGTCGCGCACCGCCTCGGCGAACTCCGCCAGCCATTCGGCGGAATGCTTGGCCGTGCGCACGGCGATGAAGACGGTGACGCCGGCATTGAGAAGCTTGCGGTCGAGCAGCGCCACCCGCCGGCGGATGATGCCCGCCTTCTCCAGCTTCTGGATGCGCCGCCAGCACGGCGTCGGCGAAAGGCCGACCCGCTCGGCGAGGTCCGCCAGCGGCAGCTCCGCGTCCTGCTGGAGCAGCTTCAGCAGCCGCAGGTCGATTGCATCGAGAGTCACATGGGGGTTGCGCGCCAAGCCGTCCTCCACTTGAGGATTGGAATGGATAGTTATTCTATTTATTCCGGATATGCTAGAAACTCATTCCCGACGCCAAGCCATTTCGCGCCAAATTCGCAAGCCGCTTTCGCAGTGCACACACTAGCCTTGCTCATTCCCGCGCGAATGGGTGAGTCATGAACGCTCTGAACGACCAGCACGACACCGCCTTGCTCTCCCGCCTCGGCAGCGCCAGCCGCGCCACGGCGGCGGACTATCTCAAGGCGGCCCATCTCACCCTCGAGGCCCTCGCCGCGCGGCCGGGCCTGCTCGACGGCATCCCGCTCCAGCGCAATCCCGGCGGCTATGCCCGCAACCTCGTCTATGGCGACGACGACATCAGCGTCTGGGCCATGGTGTGGGACGTGGGCGCGCGCACCTCGATCCACGACCACCACTGCTCCTGCTGCTTCGCGGTGCTGAAGGGCACGGTGGAGGAGAGCCGTTTTTCGGCCATCGACGCGACGCGGGCGGTGCTGAAGTCCACCGTCACGCGCGGCCCCGGCTATGTGGCCTGCATGCTGCCCACCGGCCCCAACCTGCACCAGATGGCCAATCTCGGCGCCGAGGAGGCGATCTCGCTGCACGTCTACGGTTTCGACCACCGTCAGCACGCCAGTTCCATCGACCGGGAATACGCGCTGGCCGCGCTCTGAGCGGGAGCGGGCCCGCGCCGCTGGTCCCGCCCCTCCCGCGACCTCCAGAAAACCAAGCAACAAACCTTCCAGACCGAGACCCATGAGCAACTTCAACACCGAGACGGTGCTGTCCGTCCGCCACTGGACCGACACGCTGTTCAGCTTCGCCACCACCCGCGACCCCGCGTTCCGCTTCGCCAGCGGCCAGTTCACCATGATCGGCCTGTCGCTGGAGGGGCGCCCGCTGCTGCGCGCCTATTCCATCGCCAGCCCGACCTATGATGACCGGCTGGAATTCTTCTCCATCAAGGTCCAGGACGGGCCGCTGACCTCGCGCCTGCAGCACCTGAAGGCGGGCGACTCCATCTTGGTGGGGCGCAAGCCCACCGGCACGCTGGTGCACGACGCGCTGCTGCCGGGCGCGCGCCTGTATCTGCTCGGCACCGGCACCGGCCTCGCCCCGTTCCTGAGCGTGATCCGCGACCCGTCCACCTATGAGCGGTTCGAGACCGTGGTGCTGGTCCACGGCTGCCGCTTCAAGGCGGAACTGGCCTATCAGGACCTGATCCTGAACCACCTGCCCGCCGACGAGCTGCTGGGCGAGATGATCCGCGACCAATTGGTCTACCACCCATGGTGACGCGCGAGCCGTTCGAGAACACCGGCCGCATCACCGACGCGTTTGCCGCCGGCCGCCTGCCCGGCGATCTCGGTTTGCCCGCGATCGCGGCGGCGGGCGACCGCTTCATGCTCTGCGGCAGCCCGGCCATGCTCGCCGACATGACGGCGTGGCTGAAGGCGCAGGGCCTTGAAGAGGGCAGCAACGCCAATCCCGGCCACTATGTGATCGAGAAGGCGTTCGTGGAGCGCTGAAGCTGGCACGCGGCCTGCATAGTCATGCCTGACACTGAGAATTTGCAGGCAAAAAGTCGGTAAAATGGATGGGAAATCGGCAATCGGCCCTTGCCATCCTTTGCTCTGCACATTTAAGTTATTCAAACTAAACGGTAATTACGGGACGGCTCCGTAATTAGGCAGAAGGCTGCGAAATTGATCGACCAGGAGGCGGAGCCGGACCGCGCACCCGATGCGGCAGGAGACTGGCTCATGAGAGGTTCGAGGCGCCGGCCGGCGGACGCGGCCATCTACGAGCCCATCGTCTCGTCGGCGCACCTCGCCGCGGGCGGCTCTCCGGCGCTGTCGGAGACCGAGTTCGGTCTGATCCTGGCGGTGCATGCCTTCGAGCGCTGGATCGTGCGCTGCATGGCAGCGGCGGGCGTGCCGAACCTCTCGCCGCTGGAGGTGCTGATCCTCCACATCGTGCGCCACCGCGACCGGCCGAAGTCGGTGGCGGACGTGGCCCTCATCCTCGACATCGAGGAGACCCATGTCGCCACCTATGCGCTGCGCAAGCTGGAAGGCGCGGGCCTCGTGAAGACCCGCCGCGCCGGCAAGGAGAAGGTGGTGGAGGCAACGCAGGCCGGGCTAGACGCCTGCACCCGCTACGCCGCCATCCGCGAGCAATTGCTGGTGAAGCCGCTGCGCTCTTCCGGCCCATCGGAGGAGATCCTCTCCGAAGTGGGCGAGGTGCTGCGCGCGGTTTCCGGATACTACAACCAGGCGGCCCGCTCGGCGGCCACGGTCTGACGGCACCGCCCGGCCGACCCAGTGAGAAAGGCGCGACAGTGGCAATGGACGTGGTTGAACTGAAAACCGACGTGCTGGTGATCGGCTCCGGTGCCGCCGGCATGATGGCGGCGCTGGAGGCGGCGAACGGGGGCGCCAGCGCCATCCTCGCCGACCGCAGCCTGATCAGCCGCTCGGGCGCCACCATCATGGCGCAGATGACGGTCGCGGTGGCGCTCGGCTCGCAGACGCCGGACAGCCCGGAATTCCACCTCGCCGACACGCTCGCCGCAGGCCGCGACCTGTGCGACGTCTCGCTCGCGCAGCTGGTGTGCGAGGAAGGCCCGCGCGACATCCTCCAGCTCGACGAATGGAAGGTGGGCTGGGCGCGCAATGCCGACGGCTCCATCCGCCAGGCCCATGCGCCGGGCCACGACCGGCCGCGCTGCGTCTATGTGGACTTCCTCTCCACCGGCCCCGCGGTGGCCAAGACCCTGCGCACCCGCGTGGTGCGGCAGAAGGAGGTGACGCGGATCGGCGACCTCTACGTCACCGACATCGTCGTGACCGACGGCGTCGCCACCGGCGCGGTGGGCTTCTCGCTGGCGGACGGGCGTCCGGTCGCCATCGCGGCCAAGGCGGTGGTGATCGCCACCGGCGGCCTCACCCGCCTCTACCAGCGCAACAGCGCCTCCGCCAACATGGGCGCGACGGCTATGCGCTGGCGCTGCGGGCCGGCGCCACGCTGACCGACATGGAATTCGTGCAGTTCTTCCCCATCGGCCACCTCGCCCCGCGCCTCGTGGGCATGGACCCGATCATGTGGGACCCGTTCCGCTACAAGCTCGGCGGCCGGCTGCTGAATGCCGAGATGCGCGAGTTCGTGAACGACTACGGCAACGAGGAGGCCGGCACCTACAACGTGACGCGCGACCGCGCCACCTTCGCCATCCTCTCCGAGGTGAAGGCGGGGCGCGGCTCGCCGGCCGGCGGCGCCTACCTCTCCTTCCAGCACATCCCCGAGGCGGAGTTGCGCGCCTCCTTCGGGCCGGTGATCGACAAGCTCGCCGCCAACGGCATCGATCTGACGCAGATGCCCATCGAGGTGGCGCCCATCGCGCACTACCACATGGGCGGCGTGAAGGTGGACGCCACCATGCGCACCGGCGTGCCTGGCCTGTTCTCCTGCGGCGAGGCGAACGGCGGCTCGAACGGCGCCAACCGCCTCTCGGGCAACGCCATCACCGAGGCTTTCGTGTTCGGCCGCACCGCCGGACATTCCGCGGCGCGCTTCGCCAAGGCAGCCGGCAATGCGGACGCCCCGGTGCCCGCCGGCGCGCTCGATCTGGCGCCGCCCAGGGAGCGCAGGGCGGCGAGAATTTCGCCGGCCTCGTGGCCGAGCTCCAGGCCGTCATGGCGGCCGACGTGGGTCCCTTCCGCACCGAGGAGAGCCTCACCCGGGCGCTCGGCGCCATTGCCGGCCTCAAGGCGCGCCTCGGATCGGTGCCGCCCGGCGCGCCCGGCCCCTACAACATGGCGCGGCTCGACTGGTTCGACCTGCGCACCATGCTGCTGGTGGCCGAAGTGGTGACGCGCTGCGCCATCGCCCGCAAGGAGAGCCGCGGCGCCCACCAGCGCGACGACTTCCCCGCCATGGACGACGCCTTCGTGCTGCACCACACGGTGACGCTGCAAGGCGACGCCCTCGTCCTCGGCCGCACGCCCGTCGAGGGCCGAACCATCCGCGAGGTCGCCTGATGCGTGAGACCGCCACTTTGATCGTCCGCCGCGGCAATGCCGGCGATGCGGCGACGACCTCGTCCTACGAGGTGCCCTACACGCCCGGCCAATCGGTGCTGGACGGGCTGCGCTTCGTGCGGGCCAATCTCGACGAGACGCTGTCGGTGCGGCACGCCTGCATCAACGCCAACACCTGCAAGGAGTGCATGATCGTCATCGACGGCAAGGTCGAATACGCCTGCACCGCGCGCCTCGAACCGCGCGACATGGTGCTGGAGCCGCTCGGCAACAAGGCGCACCTCAGGGACCTCGTCACCGAGATCACCCCGCCCGACGAGCGCCTGGAGCACGCGCTGAAGTCCGGCGTCGGCAAGGTCGCGGCGGGAGCCTGAGGCGGATGATGGCCGCGCAGCAGAAGGAGACGTGGTTCGGCCAGGCGGTGCGCCGCCTGGAGGACGACGCGCTCCTGCGCGGCCAGGGCCGCTTCGTCGACGACATCCATTTGCCCGGGATGCTGCACGCGGCGTTCCTGCGCAGCCCCTACGCCCACGCCCGCCTCGGGGCGATCGACACAGCGGCGGCCGAGGCGCTGCCCGGCGTCGTGCGGGTGCTGACCTATCAGGACCTGCGGCCGCTGCTGACCTGCGACCGCATCCCGCTTGCCATGCCCTCCGGTGCCATCCGCTTCGATGTCGACCCGTTCGTGCTGGCGCGCGACGAGGTGTGCCATGTGGGCGAGCCCATCGCTTTGGTGATCGCCGAGAGCCGGCATGTGGCGGAGGATGCGCTCGGGCTGATCGGCGTCGCCTTCGACCCCCTGCCCGCCATCGTCGATCCGCGCGACGGGCTGAAGGAGGGCGCGCCGCAGGCGCGGCTCGACTGCCCGGACAATCTGGTGGCGCAGATGCGCGCCGCCTATGGCGACGTGGACGGCGCCTTTGCCGGCGCGGCGCACGTGATCGCCGAGGAGTTCCATATCCACAAGGGCGGCGGCCATTCCATCGAGCCGCGCGGCCTCGTCGCCCGCTTCGATGCCGGCGAGGACCTGCTGACGGTCTGGGATTCCACCCAGATGCCGCACCAAGCGAAGCGCGTGCTGGTGCGCACGCTCGGCCTGTCCGAGCACCAAGTTCGGGTCGCGGCGCCGGACGTCGGCGGCGGCTTCGGGCCGAAGTTCGTCTTCCACCCGGAGGAGCTGGCGGTCGCCGCGGCGGCGATGCTCACCGGGGCGCCGGTGAAGTGGATCGAGGACCGGTTCGAGAATTTCATGTCCACGGTGCAGGAGCGCGACCAGTACTGGTCCGTGGAGGCGGCCTGCGATGCGGACGGGCGGCTCCTCGGCATCCGCGGCACGCTGGTGCACGACCACGGCGCCTACACGCCCTATGGCGTCGCCTTGCCCTACAATTCCGCCACCAACCTCATCGGCCCCTACATCCTGCCGAGCTACCGCCTCGACATCGCGCTCAGCCTCACCAATCTCATCCCGTCCACACCCACGCGCGGCGCCGGCCGGCCGCAGGGGACGTTCGTGATGGAGCGGCTGCTGGACCGCCTTGCGGAAAGGCTCGGCCTCGACCGCGCCGAGATCCGCCGCCGCAACCTGATCCAGCCGCAGCAGATGCCGTATGACAGCGGGCTGAAGACCCGCGACGGCGGCTCCATGATCTATGACAGCGGCGACTATCCCCAATGCATGGCGCGCGCGCTCAGGCATGCCGGCTGGGACGACTTCGAGGCGCGGCGCGCCCAAGCCCGCGCCGAGGGGCGCTGCATCGGCATCGGCCTCTCCAATTACGTGGAAGGCTCCGGGCGCGGGCCGTTCGAGAGCGCATCGGTGCGCATCGGCCCGTCCGGCCAGGTGGTGGTGACGACCGGCGCGGCGGCGCAGGGCCAGGGCACCGTGACCATGCTCGCCCAAGTGGTCGCCGACGGGCTCGGCGTGCGGCCTGACGCAGTGCGCGTGATCGCCGGGGATACCGCGGCGAGCCGCTCGGACTCGGCGCCTTCGCGAGCCGCCAGGCGGTGAGCCGCCGGCCAAT
>NZ_JBNFNU010000232.1:0-6752 GCF_057364445.1 Xanthobacter sp. BG11Y11_SDJG | reverse complement strand
CGCCGCCGCCGTCGCTATCGCTCCCGCGCCGATCGCGCCGAGGGCGCGGAGGAGGGTGGCGGCGAGGCCGTGGCTGGCGAGAGCGCGGGCGCCCAGCAGCCGCTGTTCAACGACTGAGGCGCGCCGGACGGCGCTCCCCTCCCGACGCGAAAAGGCCCCGGCGACGGGGCTTTTCTTTGCGTGCGTGCCTGCCTTGCCTCACGCCAAGAGGCGTGCGACCGTCGCCCTCCCCGCCCCTGGAACGCCGGCATCCGTCTCCATGTCCCTTGTCCGGTCCTCCGCCCGCCCCGAACTCGGGCCCTGGCCTGCCCTTGGCTATGTGGGCAGCCCGCTCGACCGCGCCGCGCAATTGCGGCCCCAGGGCGACGACCTGGTGCGCGCGCCCCAGGCCCGCGCGTATCTCATCGGCGGAGAGCTGGTGGCGCTCAAGGGCGACGAAGCGAACGCCGACCCGCTCTTCGGCGCTCCCGAAGCCGAGGCGTGGGGACGCGGCACGCCCGTATTCCTCGGCCTTCAGGACGGGGCGCCGCGCGCCGCCTTCCCGTTCGATCCCGCCCGCCGCGAGGAGATGGAGGCGGCCGGCCTGATCGTCACCGACCTGCGCTCCATCGCCGTGCGCGGCCTGGTGGGACCGGAGCATCTCGGCCCCATCGCCTGCGGCAAGGCGCTCCTCGGCTGGCATCGGCGGCACGGCTTCTGCGCCAATTGCGGCGGCGCCACCACCGTGATCGAGGGCGGCTGGCGGCGCGACTGCCCGTCCTGCGGCGCCCAGCACTTCCCGCGCACCGACCCGGTGGTCATCATGCTCACCCACCGGGGGGACGAATGCCTTCTCGGCCGCCAGCCCCAGTTCGCGCCTGGCATGTGGTCGTGCCTCGCCGGCTTCGTCGAGCCCGGCGAGAGCATCGAGGAAGCGGTGCGGCGCGAGACGCTGGAGGAGGCCGGCATCACCACCGGCCAAGTGACCTACCACACCTGCCAGCCCTGGCCGTTCCCCATGTCGCTGATGATCGGCTGCCTCGCCGAGGCGACGTCGCGCGACATCGTCATCGACCCGAACGAATTGGAGGCCGCGCGCTGGTTCGGCCGGGACGAGGTGGCGCAGATGCTCGCTCGCGCCCATCCGGACGGCCTGTTCGCGCCGCCGCCGGTCGCCATCGCACACCACCTCATCCGCGCCTTCCTGGAGGGCGCCCGTGCCTGAGGCACACCCCGCCGCCGCGAGCGGCAGCCGCCACCCGCGCGGACATCCGCGCCGGCCGTTTGTGCGACGCCTCATCGCCCTGGTGTTCGACGATCCCGGCGTCGGCCCGCGCATCCATCGGCGACCGGCGAGCCTGGTCTACGGCCTGAACGACAAGGTTCCGATCCCCGCGCTGGTGCCGCTGGCGCTCCAGCACGCCATGCTGGCCCTCACCTTCCTGATCTATCCCGTGCTCGCCGCCACCGAGGCGGGCCTCTCGGCGCGCGAGACCTCGGCCATGCTCTCCGCCTGCGCCATGTCCATGGGGCTCGCCACCGTGCTCCAATGCGCGCGCACGCGCTTCGGCTCGGGCTATCTCGCGGTCCATATCCCGGCGCCCGGCGCCATTCCCCTGGCGGTGCAGGCGCTGACCCTCGGCGGCATGGGGCTGCTCGCCGCCACCACCTTCCTGGTCGGAGTGTGCCAGCTCGGCATGGCGCGGCTGGTCCGTCCGCTGCGGGTGGTGCTGCCGCCGGAGGTGTGCGGCGTCGCCGTCACCATGCTCGGCGTCTCGCTCGCCGGGCCCGCGCTCCGGCGCGCGCTCGGCATGGAAGGCGCAGCGCTGGCGCCGTCGGAGAATGCGCTGCTGGTGAGCCTCGCCACCTTGTGCCTGATCGTCGGCGTGGCGGTGTTCACGCCGAAGCGCATGAAGCTGTTCGCGGTCTTCATCGGCGCCTGCACCGGCTGGGCGCTCGCCGGCATGCTCGGCGCCCTGCCGGCCGGCTCGGCCGACCGCATCGCCGCCGCCGCCTGGATGGCGCTGCCGGAGGTCCACCTGCCGGCACTGCACCTCGATGCCTCGCTGTTCCCTTTGGTGGCGCTGCTGGTGGTGATGAACCTCGTGGACGTGCTCTCGGTGACGGTGTCGCTGGAGAAGATGAACGACGCCGACTGGCGCCGCGCCGACATGCGCGCGGCCCAGCGCGCCGTGACCGCCTGCGGCATCGGCAACATGCTGAACGGCCTGTCGTCCGGCTTCCAGGCGGGCCTCTCCTCCTCCTCGGTGGGCCTCGCCTTCGCCACCCAGGCCACGGCGCGGGTGATCGGCATCGTGGCCGGCGCCCTGATCTTCGCCACCGCCTTCTTCCCCAAGGCGATCGTCGCCCTCACCCTCATCCCCTCGCCGGTGATCGGCGGCATCCTGCTCTATACTTCCGCCTATCTGGTGGTGGCGGGCATGGATCTCATCACCTCGCGCCGGCTGTCGGAGCGGCGGGTGTTCGTGGTGGGGCTGTCGGTTCTTGCGGGCCTGTCCATCGTCTTCCTGCCCCTGCGCGACCAGCTGCCGGACGCGCTGAAGCCGCTGTTCTCCACGCCGCTCACGGTCGGGGCGTGCTGCGCCATCGCGCTGAACCTGCTGTTCCGCATCGGCATCGCCAAGGACGCGGCCCTGCGCCTCGATCCGAGCGCCGGCGCGTTCGTGGCGATGCGCGACTTCCTGGAACGCCAGGGCGACCTGTGGGGCGCGCGGCGCGACGTGGTGGCCGCCGCCATTCCCATCGCCGCCCAGGCGCTGGAGATCCTCGCCGATTCCGGCATCGGCGGCAGCGAGGTGGAGGTGCGCGCCCGCTTCGACGAGACCCATCTCGATGTCGAGGTGCTCTATGAGGGCGAGGTGATGGAGGCGCCCAAGGAGCGCCCCTCCCCGGAGGCCCTGTTCGGCGACGCCAAGGAGGTGGCCGCGTTCGGCGCCTACATGCTGAAGCAGCTGGGCGAGCACGTGAAGTTCGGCCGCGCCGGTGATCGCGCCCGCATCACTTTGCGCTTCGACCACTGAGCGGCTGAGACTGAACTACATCCACTCACACACGGAACAATTTACCTCATTAACAACATCAATGCTCATACCATCTCTGAAAAATAATATAACATAAGAATCATACCGACAAATGTAAGAAATATTGCAAGCATCGCCACAAATGCAAAGACCGATGACATTCTATGACTTCTACCTGTTCTCCAGCTAAATTCTGCCAGATCGATACGCCCCTTCAATAAATCAAATCTATTTTTCTGCCATTCCCCCATTCTGAAATAGACGTATCAATCTGCGAAAATTTCAGATAAGAGATCAGTATTGCGCTAACAATCATGCACCCCGCTCCCGAAAGGAGCAAAATACCCATTTTTTTCTGATACCCCTGAAACAACGTTGCAATAAATATCAATCCACCGGATGACAACAACGTAATAAATGATTCTGCTCTTTTCTCATATTCTTCAACACGCTCTCGCAATCTATATTCATACTCACTAAAAATGTCGATCTCTGATAATTTATCTAGGCAATTTTTTCAGCTATAACAGTAAGCGGGTTTCTTTTTTTGTATTCAGATATGTATTTTATTCTATAGTATCTTCTTAGGGCCGGATTAAATCCCGGCACGCGATTCAATATGGGTGTGCGCCTCAATTTGCCTACTAACCAGCGCTCCAGTGAGTCCGGCATTGGTCAAAATCCGCTCGCGGTCCGATAGTTCGAGACAACCTACAATATACACCCTCCCAAACGGACTCCAAATAAGGGAATTATGCGCATTAAAACGCCTCGTCGCCCGCGGTCAGCCCGGCGCGGAAGGGGCTCGCCGCATAGACGCCGAGAATGCGCATCTCGCGCGAGAAGAAGGCCAGTTCCTCCAGCGCCAGCTTCACCGAACGGTCGTCCGGGTGGCCGTCCACGTCGGCATAGAACTGGGTCGCCGTGAAGTGCCCGTCCATCTGGTAGGATTCGAGCTTGGTCATATTCACGCCGTTGGTGGCGAAGCCGCCCAGCGCCTTGTAGAGCGCGGCCGGCACGTTGCGCACCCGGAACACGAAGGTGGTCACCACCGGGCCGTTGCCCGCGGGCGCCCATTCGCCCTCGCGCGAGAGGATGACGAAGCGCGTGGTGTTGTGCGCCTCGTCCTCGATGTTCTCGGCCAGGATGTCGAGCCCGTAGATCTCCGCCGCGAGGCGCGAGGCGATGGCGGCGCGGGCGGGATCGGCGGCCTCGGCGATCTCGCGCGCCGAGCCGGCGGTGTCGGCGCCGATCACCGGGGCGAGCTTCAATTCCCGGATCGCCCGGCGGCACTGGCCGAGCGCCATCACGTGGCTCTGCACGGTCCTGATGGTCGAGAGGCTCGCCCCCTTGACCGCCATGAGCTGGTGCGACAGCGGCAGGAAGAACTCGCCGATGATGTTGAGCGAGGAATGCGGCATCAGGTGATGGATGTCGGCCACCCGGCCCGCCACCGAATTTTCGATCGGAATCATGGCGAGGTCCGCCGTGCCGTTCTCCACCAGCGCGAACGCGTCCTCGAAGGTGGCGCAGGGCACCACCTCGTGGTCGGGGAACGCCTCGCGGCAGGCGATGTGGGAGTTGGCTCCCGGCTCGCCCTGGAAGGTGATGCGGCGGCTCATGACGTTGGGTCCTCGTAACACGCTGACGATACACGCTGACGATCCGCGCGCCTCGGCGCGGCTGCGCCTTATCCTCCCGCCGCCGCCTCCCGCGCAAGCAGGAGACGCGCGCGCTCCAGGTGCTCGGGGGTGTCGACGCCGTGGGGGACCGCGTCCACCACCGCCACGTCGATGCGCATGCCGGCCTCCAGCGCGCGCAGCTGCTCCAGCTTCTCGCGCTGTTCCAGCGGCGAGGGCGGCAACGCCACGAAGCGCGCCAGCGCGGACCGGCGATAGGCGTAGAGGCCGATGTGATGGTAGAGCGGCCCCTCGCCATAAGGCGCGGTGGCGCGGGTGAAATAGAGCGCGCGCAGCAGCCCTTCCCCCGCGGGGGAGCCCACCACCTTCACCACGTTGGGGTCGGTGCGCTCCTCCTCCCGCGTGATCTCGGCGGCAAGGGTGGCGATGTCCACCGCCGGCTCCGCGAGCGGAACCAGCGCGCTGCGGATGGTCTGCGGGGCGATGGTGGGCAGGTCGCCCTGCACGTTGACGACGATCTCCACCGCGCCGGCGGGATCGAGCCGGCCGAGCGCCTCGAAGATGCGGTCGGAGCCCGACGGGTGATCGGCGCGGGTCATCACCGCCTCGAACCCGGCGGTGCGAACGGCGTCGGCGATCTCCGGCGCGTCGGTCGCCACCGCCACCCGGCCGATGCCGGCTGCGACCGCGCGCGCGCCACCTCGACGATCATCGGCCGCCCGCCCACGTCCGCGAGCGGCTTGCCGGGCAGGCGGCTCGCCGCCATCCGTGCGGGAATCAGCACCAGGACTCGGGGCGGCGACATGGATTCGAGCCTCGTGGAAGCGCGCGGAAAGGCCGCGCCGGAAGCGGCATCGGGGCGCGCCTTATACGGGTTGCGCCCTCCCGATCAAAGTGCTTAGTGTCCCAGCCGGTGCGTGGAAAGGGCCGCGCGCCGGCTTTACCATATGCCATGCGGCATGCCGGGCCATCGGGCCGCGGCGGAGCCGCGCGATCACCCGGCCTCGACGCGGCCGGCACCGAGGGGCGAAGCGCCGATGGACAGTTTTGAATTGAACAAGATCGCAGGTGCGGTTCTGGGGACGCTGACGCTGACCCTCGGCCTCGGCATCGTCTCCGAGATCCTGTTCACGCCGCAGGCTCCGGCCAAGCCCGGCTTCGACATCGTCGTCAACGAAGGCGCGCCCGGTGCCGGCGAGGCGCCGAAGGCCGCGGCCATCCCGATCGAGCAGCTGTTCGCCACCGCGTCGGTGGAGAAGGGCGCCAACGTCGCCAAGAAGTGCGCCGCCTGCCACAATTTCGCGGAAGGCGCCGGCGCCAAGGTCGGCCCGGACCTCTACGGCATCGTCGACCGGCCGGTGGCGGGCGTCGCGGGCTTCGCCTATTCGTCGGCGATGAAGGCCCATGGCGGCACCTGGACCCCCCAGGCGCTCAACACGTTCCTGACCAATCCGAAGGCCGACATTCCCGGCACCGCCATGGCGTTCGCCGGCATCGCCAAGGAGACCGAGCGTGCGGACCTCATCGCCTATCTGAACTCGCTCTCGCACAGCCCCAAGCCGCTGCCGACTGCCGCAGCAGCGCCGGCCGCCGCGCCGGAAACCAAGGCCAACTGAGGCCGGCCGCCACCGGCAAGGCCCGGCGGCGGTTGCCGCGGCCGGCCGGCGCCGCTTTCACGCAGTTGTCACCATCGCGAAATCCAGAGGCCGGCCCTTGAGGGGCCGGCTTTTCTTGGCTTTGCGCCGTCTCGCCGCAATCCGTGGGGCGGGCAGCCGTCCCTCCTGGCGCTGCGGCCGGCGAACCTTGCCAAGACGTCATGTTTCCGCCGTCGCCCCAGGTGCCATAATCGGCTATCCCGGTCCTTTCATGAGGACTTCCGCGGAGTTGCCGATGCCTGTTCTGTCCCCCCGCCTGCCCCGTCCGGCACTGACGTCCCTCCTGGCCGCAGCCGCACTTGCGGCCGCGTTCGCCATGGGGCCCGCGGGAGAGGCGAGGGCCCAGCAGGATCAGGCGCCGGCCGCGCAGCCGGCAGGCCCCGCGGAAACGGCTCCGGAGGCCCCCGAAGGCGGAAGCGCCGAAGGCGGACCACGCC
>NZ_JBNFNU010000231.1:0-6756 GCF_057364445.1 Xanthobacter sp. BG11Y11_SDJG | reverse complement strand
CCGCGGCCGGCCACCCCGCCCCGACGCGGCGCGCCGCCGCGCCGTCCGTGCCGTGATGATGATCCAGGGCAGCCTGGTGATGGCCCGGGCGCTCAATTCTCACACGCCGTTTCGCCAGATGCTGGACGACCTGCCGCAGGAGCTTCTCGGATGACCGCACGCTACCTGGAAACCGTCTTCACGCCCGCCGTGCGCGCTGCGCAGGCGGCCAATGGCAGCCGCGAGGCCTTCGATCACCGGCTCGGCGCCGCGGGACCGGACCGCCTTGGCGAGCAGGAGGCCGCCTTCATCGGCGCGCGGGACAGCTTCTATCTCGCCAGCGTCACCGAGACCGGCTGGCCCTACATGCAGCATCGCGGCGGCCCGCAGGGCTTCGTGAAGATCCTCGACCCGGCGACCATCGGCTTCGCCGATTTCCGCGGCAACCGGCAATATGTGAGCCTCGGCAATACCAGCGCCGACGACCGCGTGGCGCTGTTCTTCATGGACTATGCCCGCCGCGCCCGCCTGAAGCTGCTCGGGCGGATGCGCGCGGTGGAGGCCGGCGCGGACCCGGACTTCGTGGCCTTGCTGAGCGACGCCGGCTACAAGGCGCGCGTGGAGCGCGCCTTCGTCATCCAGGTGGAGGCGTTCGAGTGGAACTGCTCGCAGCACATCACGCCGCGCTTCACCGCGGCCGATCTGGCGCCCTCCGTCCACGCCATGCGCGCCCGCATCGCCGAGCTGGAAGCCGCGCTGGCCGAGCGCGACGCGGCGGCCGGCGGTCCGGCGGGATGACGCGGGATCAGACCGGCAGGCGCAGGGTTGCCCTAAGCCCGCCCATGGGGCTGTCGGCGAGCACCACGTCGCCGCCATGGGCGCGGGCGATGTCGCGGGCGATGGACAGGCCGAGGCCGGTGCCGGAGGCGTCCTGGTTGCGCGCGTCGTCGAGGCGCAGGAAAGGGCGGAACACCTCCTCGCGCTTCTCCTCGGGAATGCCCGGCCCGTCATCGTCGACGCTGACGATGAGATAGCGTGCGTCGCGCGTGCCGGTGATCTCCAGCGTCCGGGCGTAGCGCACGGCATTGCCGACGAGGTTGCCGATGCAGCGCTTGAGCTGCTCGGCCTTCACCTCCACCAAAGGCGGCCCCATGAAGCTCGCGCGCGCCACCGCACCGTCGCGCTCGGCATTGAGGCGCAGGTCCTCGATCAGCTGGCTCATGTCGGTAAGCTGGGCCTGCTCGCCGGGATCGCCGCGGGCGAAGGCGAGATAGGCCTCAAGCATGCCCTGCAATTCGTCCACGTCTTTCTTGAGCGCCTCCACCTCCGGCCCCTCGGGCAGGAAGGCGAGTTCCAGCTTGAAGCGGGTGAGGATGGTGCGCATGTCGTGGGAGACGCCGGCCAGCATGGTGGTGCGCTGCTCGATCTGCCGTTCGATGCGCCGCTTCATCTCCAGGAAGGCGATCGCCGCCCGGCGCACCTCGCGCGCCCCCCAGGGGCGGAAATTCTCTACGTCCCGCCCCTTGCCGAACGCCTCGGCCGCGTCGGCGAGGTTCTCGATCGGGCGGATCTGGTTGCGCAGGAACAGGATGGCGACGGTGAGCAGCACCAGCGAGGTGCCCACCATCCACAACAGGAAGATGTGCGAGTTGGAGGCGTAGGCCGCGCTGCGCGGGGCGAAGATGCGCAGCACCGCGTCGTCCATCTGGATGCGCACGTCGATGAGGTCGGAGCGGCCCACGGTGTCGATCCAGAACGGCTGGCTGACGCGCCTGCCGATCTCGCGCGAGAGCGCGCTGTCGAGGATCGAGAAGAACGGCTTCGGTCCCTGCGGCGGCAGCGGGTCGGGCGGCAGCACCTCCACATTGAGCAGCAGGTTGCGCCAGGCGATCCGGCGCAGGACCGCATGGTCCTTGTCCGGCGGCAGCACCTTGTAGAGCGCCACCACCGCCGAGATGTCCTGGCTCACGGAGGCCGAGAGCCGGCGCGTCACGGTGTTGTAGTGGCGCTCCATGAACACGAAGGCGACCACCGACTGGAGGATCACCATGGGCGTGACGATGATGAGCAGCGAGCGGGGGTAGAGCCCCTTCGGCGTCACGCGGTTGAGCCACGCGGAGAATTTCGCGTTGGCCTCCGCCAGCCGGGCGCCGAGGCTCTTGAGGGCCCCGAGCCCCGTGTCGGTCGTGCTCAAGGGGTCACCACCAGCCGGTAGCCGATGCCGCGCACGGTCTGCAGGTGCGCCGGATTGGCGGGATCGCGTTCGATCTTGCGCCGCAGGCGGTTCACCTGCACGTCCACGGCGCGCTCGGAGATGGCACCGCCGCCCGCCAGCGCGAGGCGCGGTACGGTCTCGCCCGGCTCGGTGGCGAGCGTGCGCAGCATGTCGCGCTCGCGCTCGGTGATGCGCACCACCTCGCCGGCGCGGGTCAGCTCGCCGCGATCCAGATGGAAGGTGAAGTCGCCGAACTTCACGCTCTCGATCGCTTTCTGCGGCGGCGGGGCGGCGCGCTTGAGAATCGAGCCGATGCGCAGCAGCAATTCGCGCGGCTCGAACGGCTTGCCCAGATAGTCGTCGACGCCCGCCTCCAGGCCGTTGATGCGGTCGGCGATCTCGGACCGGGCGGTGAGCATCAGGATCGGCACCGCGGAGGTGGTGCGCAGGGAGCGCGCGAGGTCGACGCCGCTCTCCCCGGGCATCATCACGTCCAGCACCAGAAGATCGAAGGCGAGCCCGTCGAGCCGCGCGCGCGCCTCGGCGGCAGAGGCGGCGGTGGTGACGCGATATCCGTTCTCGCTCAGGAAGCGCATGAGCAGAGCGCGGATGCGGCTGTCGTCGTCCACCACCAGGAGATGGGGCGCGTCGTCCGGCAGGCGCGCCTGGGCGGAGGGGGCGGTGGCGGTCTCGGACATCGAATGCTCCCGGCGCCCGCGCCGCGCGCGGGGCTCTGCAGGTCTATGGGCGCGCGGGCGGCGGTTCTCAGACGCGCCGCGCCCGGTCGGCGCGCTGGATCAGCCGCTCCACCGCGGCGCGATCATCGGGGTTGATCATGGCGAGAAGGAAGCGGTAGGCCCCCTCGCGGCCGTTTGGCCCGCAGGTGTCGAGCGCGCGCGAGATGCGCCGGCTCTGGATCTCGGTGAACTGGCGCGCCAGCGTCTCGCCCTTGGGGGTGGGGAACAGCAGGCGCTGGCGGCGGTCCGAGGCGCCCGCGCGGCTCTCCACGAAGCCCTCGTCCACCAGCTCCCGGAGCACCCGGCCGAGGCTCTGCTTGGTGATGCGCAGGATGTCGAGCAGGTCCGTGACGCGCATGCCCGGATGCCGGTTCACGAAATGGATCACCCGGTGGTGCGCCCGGCCGAAGCCGATGGGCGCGAGGATCTCGTCGGGATCGCCCACGAAGTCGCGGTAGGCGAAGAAGAAAAGCTCGATCAGATCCACCAGCGGCGCGTCCTCGCCGCGCTCGGCCGGGACGGCGCGCTCGGCTTGGGCGGCGGGGGCGGCGAGAATGTTTATGTCAGCCATGTTGACTTTTTTCAGTGTGATCGTTACGCAGGAACTCGGTTTCGCGAAATGATCGGTCGCCGACGGTATCGCAGACGTTCGATCCTTTCGTGGTGTTGCCAGCTTCCTTAGCGGGCGTAAAGATATCTTCATGTGGCACCGCTGCAAAGCGAATGCGGTGCCCGTGGGGAGGGGCGCGGTCATCCGCGCCGAGGAGGAGTCTTCATCATGAGCGTGGCGTCTGTCCCCTTCGATCAACGTGACGGCTTCATCTGGTACGACGGGGCCCTGGTGCCCTGGCGCGATGCCAAGCTGCACGTGCTCTCGCACGGCCTGCACTATGCGAGCTGCGTGTTCGAGGGCGAGCGCGCCTATGGCGGTGAGATCTTCAAGTCGTCGGAACATTCCGAGCGGCTGCGCCTGTCGGCGGAGATGCTGGACTTCACCATCCCCTATACCATCGGCGAGATCGACGCCGCCAAGCGCCTGACGCTGGAGAAGAACAACCTCACCAACGCCTATGTGCGCCCGGTGGCGTGGCGCGGCAGCGAGATGATGGGCGTCTCGGCGCAGAACAACAAGATCCACCTCGCCATCGGCGTGTGGGAGTGGCCGAGCTATTTCGACCCCGAGCAGCGCCTGAAGGGCCTGCGGCTCGATCTGTCGGAGTGGCGCCGGCCCGACCCGGCCACCATCCCCT
Source organism: Xanthobacter sp. BG11Y11_SDJG (assembly GCF_057364445.1). Taxonomy (NCBI): domain Bacteria; kingdom Pseudomonadati; phylum Pseudomonadota; class Alphaproteobacteria; order Hyphomicrobiales; family Xanthobacteraceae; genus Xanthobacter; species Xanthobacter sp. BG11Y11_SDJG. The sequence continues at coordinate 2,575 of NZ_JBNFNU010000231.1, read as the reverse complement.
GCCGCGCCAAGGCGGCGGGCCTCTATATGATCTGCACCATCTCCAAGCACCGCGCCGAGCGGCGCGGCTATGCCGACGCGATGATGCTGGACTATCGCGGCCTGGTGGCCGAGTGCACCGGTGCCAACCTGTTCTTCGTCAAGGACGGGGTGATCCACACTCCGACGCCCGACTGCTTCCTCGACGGCATCACCCGCCGCACGGTGATCGACCTCGCGCGCCGGCACGGCATCGAAGTGGTGGAGCGCCACATCAAGCCGGAGGAGCTGTCCGACTTCTCGGAGTGCTTCATCACCGGCACGGCGGCTGAGGTGACCCCGGTCGGCTCGATCGCGGACTGGACCTTCACCCCCACCGGCATCACCCACCAGCTCATGGACGCCTACACCGCGGAAGTGCAGCCCAAGAAACAGGCCGCGTAAGCGGACTGTTTCAGAATAAGCGGCTAGAAACAGGCCGCGTAAGCGGACTGTTTCAAAGGGAGCAGGCGGCAACAGGCCGCTTCAGCGGGCTGTTTCAAAAGGCGCGGGCGGCAACAGGCCGGGTAAGCGGGCTGCCGCCGCTTCGCCCGCCATCCGGCCGGAGCCTGCGGCCGATCGGGCGGCGGCCCACGGTCCGGGCGGGAATGGCTGCGGCCGCAGCGGGGCAGCCGCCGGGCGATTGTCCGGCCGCGTCCTGCTTCGGGCTTTCCTTGCCTCGGGCTTTCTCGCAGGCCTTCCTGCCTCAGGCCACGGCGAGGCTGAACGGTTCGCCCTCAAAGGCGTCCTTGCCGCGGCCGATGGCGGCGATGGCGGCCACCATCCGGCCATCGCGGCGCAGGGCGGCATCCGCGAGCGCGACGATGCGCGGGTTCGGCGTCGCGGTCGGCGAGGCCTCGCGCAGGCGCAAGGCGAGGTCCATCTCGTCGCGCTCCGGCAGCAGCGCGCACAGGGTGGCGTAGGCTGCGGCGGTGGATCGCGAGATGCCCGCATAGCAGTGGATCACCAGCGGCGCCTCCCGCGGCCAGGCGGAAACGAAGTCGAACAGCTCGTGCATGTGGCTGTCGGCCGGCGCCACCAGCCCTTCGATCTCCTCGGCGATGTCGTTGAGGCCGAGGAACAGGTGGTTGGTGGGATCGACGTTGCACGGCCGCGCCAGCACCGTGCCGCCGTTCATCAGCGTGATGACGTGGCGCGCGCCCGAGCGCTCCACCGTCTCGTGAAGCCGGGAAAGGGAGCAGACATGGATCATGGCTTCAGCTCCTCGAACCGTTCGAGGAACCGGGCTTTCGCCCGGTCCGCCGTCCAGGGCGACAAATACTCCTGAAGCACCGCCGGGTCGAGCGGCGCCGGGGCGCCGAAGAAGCGCCGCGCCTCCGGCTCGGCGAAGCCGGCGAGTTGCGTCGCCTCGTAGTAGGCGGCCGAGCGGTCGGCGCTTTTGACGATCTTCACGAGCGCCACCGGCCAGTGGACCGGCAGCGAGAAGCGCCGCGAGATGGCGGCCAGAAGGCGCGCCTCCACCGCCTTGTAGTCGCCGCCGATCACCGCCTTGAACGGGGAGATCATGTCGCCGATCACGTATTCGGGGGCGTCGTGCAGCAGCACGCACAGCCGCCAGCGGGCGTCGATGTCGGGAAACGCCGCGCGGGCGATGCGCTCCACCAGCAGCGCGTGCTGCGCCACCGAGAAGATGTGCGCGCCATGGGTCTGGCCGTTCCAGCGGGCGACCCGCGCAAGGCCGTGGGCGATATCCTCGATCTCCACGTCGAGCGGGGAGGGGTCGAGCAGATCGAGCCGCCGCCCGGAGAGCATGCGCTGCCATGCGCGCTGGGGGCCGGCGCGGCGCGCCGGGGGGTGATCTGGCTTCATCTCGCTCACGAATCGGGCCTTCCGTCTCGAAGCGGACGTTAGGCCGGAGGGGCCGGGTGCGCCAATGCCGCCCGGAATGGGAATAAAGTTGCACAAAGTCAAAATACACTCTTAGATTGATTATGGGGTTCCAACGACCAGGAATTGCAGCAGCGGGGGGCAGCGTGCGCGGGTCTGAAAGACGGGTGGCGGCGGGTCTCGCGGCGCTTGCCCTCGCGGGTTGCGCAAAGTCGGCGGACCAGGTCTCGGCGGCCTATGTCTCGCCCCTCCAGTACCAAAGCTATACCTGCCAGCAGCTGGCCCAGGAGGCCGAGCGCATCTCCGCCCGCGCCGTGGCGCTCACGGGCACCCAGAACCGGCAGGCGGCGTCCGACGCGGTGGTTACGGCCGTGGCGGTGGTGATCTTCTGGCCCGCCGCCTTCATGGTCGGCGGCGACAACGCCCAGACCGCCGAGCTGGCGCGCCTGAAGGGCGAGATGGAAGCCATCGAGCAGATCTCGATCCACAAGAAATGCGGCATCGTCTTCCGCACCGAGGAGGCGAAGTCGTAGGCGGGAGCTGCCGTTGCCGGAGCGGCCGCGGGGCGACTACTGTGCTGCCCGCCGATCCCGCCGGAGTTGCCGATGAGCGAAGCCGTCCGTCCCACCCTTGCCGCGAGCGCGGCGGTGTTCCGCGACGGGCGCGTGCTGCTGGCGCGGCGCGGCGCCCATCCCGGCGGCGGCCTGTGG
>NZ_JBNFNU010000230.1:0-6766 GCF_057364445.1 Xanthobacter sp. BG11Y11_SDJG | reverse complement strand
CGAGCGCCGCCGCCTCCGGCGCTGGCGCGCCGGCCCCCCTCGGCCGCCGCCTCCTCCGGCAGCAGGTCCTTGAGCGTGATGCCCGGCCGCGGCGTCGCCCGCATGAGCTTCTTGGTGTAGGGGTGCTGCGGATCGCGGAAGATGCGCTCGGCGGGAGCGGTCTCCACCACCTTGCCCTTCTCCATCACCATCACCGTGTCGCAATAGGCGGCGGCGAGGCCGAGGTCGTGGGTGATGAGGATGGTGGACATGCCGCGCGCGCGGGTGAGCTCGGTGACGAGGTCCATCACCGCCTTCTGCGTCGTCACGTCGAGGCCAGTGGTGGGCTCGTCGGCGATCATCAGCTGCGGCCGGCAGGCGAGCGCCAGCGCGATGACGATGCGCTGGCACATGCCGCCCGACAGCTCGAACGGATAGGCATGGTAGCGCTCCTGCGGCCGGGCGATGCGCACCTGCTCCAGGATCTCGATCACCTTGTCCTTCACGTTGGAGCGGTCCGCCTGCACGTGCTGCAGCAGCACGTCGGCGATCTGGTGCCCGACCTTGCGGATCGGGTTCAGCGCCGCCCGCGGGTTCTGGAAGATCATCGACATCTCGCGCCCGCGCAGATCGCGCATGGCGCTTTCCGGGGCGTGGGCCACGTCGAGCCCCGAGAAGGTGATGGAGCCTTCGGCGATCCGCCCGGCGCGGTCGAGGATGCGCATCACCGTGTAGGAGGTGACGGACTTGCCCGACCCGCTCTCGCCGACGATGCCGAGCGTCTCGCCCTTGGCGAGGGTGAGGCTCACCTTCTCCACCGCCGTGACGATGCCGCGGCGCGTGAGGAACTCGACGGTGAGGTCCCTGACCTCCAGCAGCGGCCCGCCGGCCACCTCGCGGACGGGGGCGGACAAGGCGGCGGACAGATCGGCGACGCCGTGCATTTGCCCCTCCATCAGGTGCGGCGCTGGGGATCGACGATGTCGCGCAGACCGTCCCCCAGCAGGTTGAAGCAGAACACCGCGAACATCAGCGCGAGCCCTGGGAACAGCGCGATCCACCATTCGCCGGAAACGATATAGGCCGCGCCCTCGGCCACCATGATGCCCCATTCCGGCGTCGGCGGGCGCACGCCGAGGCCGATGAAGGAGAGGCCCGCCGCATTGAGGATCGCGTAGCCCATGGTCAGCGACATCTGCACCATCATGATCGGCATGATGTTGGGCAGGATGGTCGTCAGAAGGATGCGCCATTCCGAATTGCCGGTGAGGCGCGCCGCCTGCACGTAGCCCGCCTGCCGGCGGATCGCCGCCTCGGCGCGGGCGACGCGCACATAGAGCGGGAAGTTGATGATGGCGGTGGCGATCACGATGTTGGTCACCGAATTGCCCAGCGCCGCGACGATGCCCATGGCCAGCACGAACAGCGGGAAGGCCATAATGGTGTCGGAGATGCGCCCGACGATGCGGTCGGTCCACCCCCCGAAGAAGCCGGAGGCGATGCCGGCGATGCCGCCCGCCGCGAACACCAGGGCGACCGAGAACACCGCGATGGCGAGGTCGAGGCGGGTCGCCACCACCACGCGCGAGAAGATGTCACGGCCGAGATTATCGGTGCCGAACCAGTGGGCGGCCGAGGGCGGCTGGAGCGCTGACTGGGTGTTGGAGGCGAGCGGGTCGTAGGGCACCACGTAGGGGCCGATCAGCGCCGCGACCAGCAGCACCAGGAACATGCCGAAGGCGACGCCGGTGACCGGATTGTCCGAGATCACGTAGCGGGCGTGCTTGAGGGTGGCGGCCAGGCCGCTCTGGGGAGCGTCTTCGACGGTGGCGATGGTCATGCTTCGCTCCGCGCGCGGGGGTCGATGATGCCGTAGGTGATGTCGATGATGAGGTTCAGCGCCACGTAGAGCACCGCCATGGCGAGCACGAAGCCTTGCACCGGCGCATAGTCCGACGTGATCAGCGCCTCGACCGCATAGGAGCCGATGCCGGGCCAGGCGAACACCTTCTCCACCAGCACGTTGGCGCCGAGCAGGAAGGAGAACACCATGCCGAGCGTGGTGATGACCGGCAGCATGGCGTTCCTGAAGGCGTAGGTGAGGATCACCGTGTAGTCGGTCAGCCCCGCCGCCCGCGCCGTGCGCACGAACTCGGAGGACAACACCGCCAGCATGGAGGCGCGCGTCATGCGGGCGATGGGCGCCAGCGCGAAGATGGCGAGCGTGATGGAGGGCACCGCGAGCTGCGCCAGCGCGGCGCGGAAGGTCTCGAACTCGCCGGTGAGCAGGCTGTCGATGAGGTAGAAGCCGGTGATGGTGGGCGGGGCGGAGAAGAACACGTCGAGCCGTCCGAGCGGCGCCGGCGCCCAGCCGAGCTTGAAGTAGAACACATAGACCAAGAGCAGGCCGGTGAAGAACACCGGCAGCGACACGCCGGCGGTGGTGATGAGCCGGCAGGCATGGTCCACCCACGAGCCCTGCCGCACCGCCGCGACGATGCCGAACGGCACGGCGATGGCGAGCGCCAGGATCAGGCCGCAGAGCGTCAGCTCGGCGGAGGCGGGCAGCCGCGCGGCGATCTCCTGCGCCACCGGCTGGCCGGTGGACAGCGAGGTGCCGAGATCGCCCTTGGCGAGCGCGCTCACGTAGTCCACGAACTGAACCGGCAGCGGCTGGTCGAGGCCGAGCTTGGCGCGGATCTCCGCGATCGCCTGCGGGGTCGCGGCCGGCCCGGCGAAATAGGCCGCGGCATCGCCGGGCAGCACCCGCGTCAGCAGGAAGGTGACGATGACGACGCCGACCAGGCTCGGCACGGCTGTGGCGAGACGGCTGGCGATGAGCTTCAGCATGGCCCTCTCCTCTATGGTCCGGCGCGCGCGGCGCGACGGCCCGGCCGCCCGCTGCCCCGATCATTGCATCCTGTTCCGGCCCGGCCAGAGCCTGGGCGCGCACCCGGCACCCCCTCACCCTGCCCCTCCTCCCCGCCGGGGAGAGGGAATGCGCCGGGTCGTCCCTCGCCCTGCCGAGCCCGAACCCTGAAGCCCGCGCCGGCCGAACGCGCTCTCCCCGGCGGGGAGAGGGTGGGGGTGAGGGGAAGGCGCCACCGGCACGGACCCTCCCCTGCGGAACGGAGAAAGGGGTGACGCGACGGCGCCCCCTCCCGGCCGCCACCCCTCCCCTTCGCGTCCTGCGGGACGCGACCTCGCAACCGCCGCCCCCGGATCGCCCGCCTTCAGGACTTGGCGAAGGCCCGATAGTCCAGCCGGCGGTGGAACCAGTATTCGTAGCCGGTGACGTTCTTCTGCATCGCCACGTTGACGTAGGGCTGGTAGAGCGGCACCCGCGGCACGTCGGCGAAAGCGAGGTCCACCATGCCCTTGACGCCCGCGTCGTAGGCGCCCTTGTCGCCCACCGCCGCCGACTGGCGGGCGGCGTCAATGAAGGCGTCCATGGCCTTCGACTGGTAGCTCATGGTGTTGAAGATGGCATTGTTGCCATGATAGCACCAGAAGAAGAAGTATTCGGGATAGTCGAGCCAGCCCGAGAACACGTTGGTGTAGAGCGGCAGCGTCTTCTTCGTCAGCTCGCCGCGCCAGTTGGCGCCGGGGATCTTGTTGATGGTGGTCTTGATGCCGATCTGCGCCAGGGTCTCCTGCAGCAGCACGCAGATCGGCTCGTTGACGCCGGCGAAGCCCAGGTCGAACGAGATCGTGGTCTCGAACCCGTCCGGATAGCCGGCCTCGGTGAGCAGCGCCTTCGCCCTGGAAAGGTCGGTGTTGAACTTGGTGGGCTGCGGCCAGGCGACCTTGGTCTGGGTGTCCGCCGGCGCGCCGAACATGGGCTTGGCGAGGCCGAACAGCACCGCGTCCATGATCTTCTGGTAGGGGATGGCATAGGCCACCGCCTCGCGCACCTTCGGATTGTCGAACGGCGGCTTGGTGACGTTCATGCCGATATATTGCAGGCCGTTGGAATAGGGCACCGAGGTGATGTTCAGCTTGCCGGCCTGCTTCAGCTCCACGAAGTCCTTGTTGGGCAAATCGTAGGAGATGTCGGCATCGCCGCGCTCGAGCAGCGCGCGCCGGTTGCCGGCGGACGGCACCATGCGCCAGATCACGCGCTTGATCTTGGGCAGCGGGCCGCCCTTCCAGTCGTCGAAGCGCTCATAGACCACCTCGGTGCCGGAGGTCCATTTGGTGACCTTGTAGGCGCCGGAGCCGGCGGTGTTCTGCTTGGTGTATTCGAGGCCCCAGGGGTCCTTCTCGGTGGCGTTCTTCTTCACCAGCTCGGAATTCACCACGCAGGGCACGATCACCGCGAGGTCGGGAATGGTGAGGCGGTCCTTGCGGATGAAGTCGATGCGCACCGTGTGGTCGTCCACCACCACGAACTGCTCCGGCTTCTCCAGCGAACCGGCCTTCATCTGGAAGGTGGGGAAGCCGCCCACCGAGACCGCGCGGTCGAGCGACCATTTCACGTCCTTGGCGGTGACCGGCGTGCCGTCCTGGAAGGTGGCGTTCTTCTTCAGCTTGAAGGTCGCCGACATGTCGCCGATGCTCATGTCCTCGGCGAGTTCGCCCTTGAGCTTGTCGCGGTCGTAATAGCGCACCCCGTCCTTCTCGGTCATCTCGTGGGTGATGAGGCGGTCGTAGCAGTTCCAGCTGACCTCGTAGCCCGGCACGTTGGTGCCGACGCCCATGATGTCGAGATTGTTCGGGCCGCTCTCGGAGACGATCAGCAGCGTCTCGTTGCGGGCCTGCGCCTTGGCGGGAGAGAAGACGGCGGGCGCGGCAACGCCCGCGCCGGTGGCAACGGCCGTGACGGAGGCGGAGGTCATAAACTCGCGGCGGTTCATGTGGCGATGTCCCCTCGATGGCAATGGCAAGCGAAACTCGCCTTCCCCATTCAAGGGCCGTGCCAGTTGTATGCAATTTATTATAAATTATTGATTTAATTATTATTTTAGTAGTCTGCGCCACTCCGAGAGAGTCGCTGAAGTCTCGAATATGCGCATATTTTGATCATTCATGCCGCCATTGCATACAATGACCGCCCGCCGCATAGGCGCGGTGTCGCGCTGGCGCAGGGCTCAGGACGGGGTGCCGGAAGCTGCAGGCCCGGCGGATTCGCCCGGGCCGCCGACCCGGGCGGCCATCTCAGCGCGGTGGGCGGCCATCAGGCGCCGGTAGCGCAGCGCGGAACCGGCAGCAGGCCGAGATAGATCACCGAGCAGGTGGCGAGCACCGCCCAGGGATAGCTCGCCAGCAGCGCGAAATAGAGCGCCACCAGCACGAACAGCGGCAGCACCATGTCGCGCCGCACCCGGCTGCCCAGCGTCTTGCCGGACCAGGCCGGCACGGTGGAGATCATGAGGAAGCCGATGGCGAGGCAGTAGACGAGGGCCACCGGCGCACTCCACGCGCCGTGCGGCGCGCCCAGCAGTTCCAGATAGACCGGGAGCAGCACGGTGATGGCCCGGCCGGGGCGGGAATGCCGGTGAAGAAGTCGGCGGCGAAGGCCGGCCGGTCCGGATCGTCCAGCATCACGTTGAAGCGCGCGAGGCGCAGCGCCGCGCAGATGGCATAGGTGAGCGCGGCGATCCAGCCGAAGGAGCCGGCCTCGTTGAGGCCCCAGAAATAGAGCATCAGCGCCGGCACGCAGCCGAAGTTCACGAAGTCGGCGAGGCTGTCCAGCTCGGCGCCGAACTTCGAGGTGCCCTTGAGCGCCCGCGCGAGGCGCCCGTCGATGCCGTCCAGCAGCGCCGCGAAGACGATCGCCGCCAGCGCCAGTTCGATCCGCTCCTCGATGGCGAGCCGCACCGCCGTGAGGCCGGAGCACAGCGCCAGCAGGGTCACGAGGTTGGGGATCAGCACCCGCACCGGGATGCGTCCCAGCCGGCCGAACCGGGTCCGGCCCTCGGGATCGAACGGAGGAAAGGGCGTCGCCATGGCTCAGCCGACCCGGTAGGCGATATCGCGCGCGGCCATGCCCGTGAGGTCGGCGATCACGGTCTCGCCGGCTATGGCGGTCTGGCCCTCGGCCACCTGAACCTTGGTGCCCGGCGGCAGATAGATGTCGAGCCGCGAACCGAAGCGGATCAGGCCGAAGCGCTCGCCGGCGCCGATCTCCTCGCCCTCGCGCACGAAGCAGACGATGCGCCGGGCGATCAGGCCGGCGATCTGCACGCAGCCCACCCGCCCCGCCATGGTGCGGATCACGAGGCCGTTGCGCTCGTTGTCCTCGCTCGCCTTGTCGAGGTCGGCATTGAGGAAGATGCCCGGCTTGTAGGCGACGCGCTCGATCCGCCCGGTCACCGGCGCGCGGTTCACGTGCACGTTGAACACGCTCATGAAGATGGAGACGCGCAGCAGCGGCTCGTCCGACAGGTCCAGTTCGCGCGGCGCCGGCCGGGCCGATGGACGAGATGGTGCCGTCCGCCGGCGACACAACGAGGCCCTCGCGCACCGGCGTGACGCGCACCGGATCGCGGAAGAACAAGGCGGTCCAGATGGCGAGGCCCACCGCGATCATGCCGAAGAAGGTGCTCACGGAGAGGATGGCGAGCGCGATCACCGCCGCACCGGCGATGAAGGGATAGCCCTCCCGATGCACGGGCACGAGCGACTTGCGGATCGTGGCGACGAGCGACACTTCAGGCCTCCGGACGCGCACCTGGAGCGGGCGCTGGAGGCACAGGTAGTGAGGGCCGCCCGCGCCGTCAAATGACAACGCCTCTTCCGGCCGGCGCACGGGGCGCCCGCAGGCGCGGCGCGCGCTACGAGCTCC
>NZ_JBNFNU010000229.1:0-6787 GCF_057364445.1 Xanthobacter sp. BG11Y11_SDJG | reverse complement strand
CGCCGGCCGGCGCGCTCAGGAGCCGGCTCCGCGGTCGAGCCGGCCCTCGGCCGCCTTGTGGCGATACTGCAGCGCCACCATGAAGGCCTTCAGCGGCCGCAGCATGCCGAGGCTGACGAGCAGGATCAGCGGCAGCCACAGCAGCGCGTGCACCCACAAGGGCGGCTCGAAGGCGAGTTCCACCCATAGCGCGAGGCCCACCACGATGGCGCCGGCGATGAGGATGACGAACACCGCCGGGCCGTCGCCCGCATCGGCGAAGGCATAATCGAGGCCGCAGGACTCGCACTTGGGCGCGAGGTCGAGGAAGCCCTTGAAGAGCTTGCCGCGGCCGCAGCGGGGGCAGCGACAGCCGAGGCGGCGGCGAGCGGCGAGACAGGGGCGCGGTAGGTTCGCCGACATCACGACCGTCCCCGCGCCGCCGTGCGGCCGCGGCCGCCCGCGCCGGTGTGCCCATCAGTGCGTGGCCGAGCCGGCCGACGCCCACACATAGACGAAGGTGAACAGGAACAGCCACACCACGTCCACGAAGTGCCAGTACCAGGCGGCGGCCTCGAAGCCGAAGTGCTTCTTGGGCGTGAAGTCGCCCAGATAGGCGCGCAGCAGGCAGACGGCGAGGAAGATCGTGCCGACGATCACGTGGAAGCCGTGGAAGCCCGTCGACATGAAGAAGGTGGCGCCATAGATGTTGCCCGAGAAGCCGAAATGGGCGTGCGAATACTCATAGGCCTGCATCAGCGAGAAGAAGAAGCCGAGCGCGACCGTGCACCACAGGCCGTACTTCAGGCCCTGGCGGTCGCCGTGGACGATGGCGTGGTGCGCCCAGGTCACGGTGGTGCCGGAGGTGAGCAGGATCAGCGTGTTGAGCAGCGGCAGGTGCCAGGGATCGAAGGCCTCGATGCCGGTGGGCGGCCAATGGCCGCCGGTGAACTCCATGCGCTGGAAGTTGATGGCCTCGCCCACGAACAGGGAGGCATCGAAGAAGGCCCAGAACCAGGCGACGAAGAACATCACCTCCGAGGCGATGAACAGGATCACGCCGTAGCGCAGGCCCAGCACCACCACCGGCGTGTGGAAGCCGGCGCGGCTCTCGCGGATCACGTCCCGCCACCAGCCGAACATGGTGTACATGATGCCGAGGATGCCGACGATGGCGATCAGGCTGGTGCCGCCGTGCATCCAGATCACGCCGCCGGACGTGGCGATCAGCGCCGCCACCGAGCCGATGATCGGCCACGGGCTCGGGTCCACCACATGGTAGTCGTGCTGCTTGACGTGTGCCTCGGCCATGGCGGCCTCCCTTCCCCGGTCTCGTGGGCGCCCGCCGTGCGGCGCGGCTCCCGTTAAAGCTGCCGCGCGAGCGCGGCGGATGTCGTTCTGCCTAGAGCCGCGCGAGCGCGGCGGTGTCGTTCTGCCTAGAGCGGCTTGCCGCCCTTCGCCTCGCCGATCCCCTCGACGCGCGCCACCGGCTTGGCCGGCGCCTTGGAGGGGAAGAAGGTGTAGGACAGCGTGATGGTCTTCAGGCCCTTGAGGTCCGGATCGTCCAGGATCGCCGGGTCGATGTAGAACACCACCGGCATGTCCAGCCGCTCGCCAGCGGCGAGCACCTGCTCCTCGAAGCAGAAGCACTGGAGCTTGACGAAATAGGCGCCCGCCTGGGCCGGCGTGACGTTGTAGGTGGCATTGGCGTGGGTCTCGACCCCGGCCTTGTTGTCGGCCTCGTAATGGGCAAGCGAGGTCTCGCCGATCTTCACGCTCATGCCGCGCTGGAGCGGGCGGAAGCCCAGGGCAGGCCCGGCGCGACGTTGGCGTCGAAGCGGATCTCCAGGGCGCGGTCGGTCGCCACGGGGGCCGGACCGCCGGTGGCGACGCGGGTCGCGCCGCCGAAGCCGGTCAGCGAGCAGAACATGGCGTAGAGCGGCACCGAGGCGTAGGTGACGCCCACCATGGCCGCGATGAAGCCGAGGCAGGCGAGCGCGATCAGGCGGTGCCGGCCGTGCGGCCCGCGCGTCTGCGCCTGTCCTGCGGTCTGGTCGGTCTCAGCGTCCACCTTCGCCTCTTCTCTCCAGCCCTCTGCCCCGTCCCGTCTTCGGTGCCCGTCTTCGTCCCCAAGTGCGCCCGGGTCCCCTTCCCCGGGCCGCCGCCCCGTCAGAGCGGGCGGTTGAGCACGTTGGGCCCGAGCTTCACGATCGTCACCACGTAGAACAACAGCGCCAGGAAACCCAGGACGGAGGCGATGGCGATGTTGCGCGCACGCCGCCGCCGGATCTGCTCCGGCGTCAGAACCACACCCTGCTCGTCCCCCGCCTTCTCGTCCGGCGGCAGCGGCGCCTCGTCCTTGCTCATGCCGCGCCGACGCCCGTGAATGCCGGCAGCAGGCGCGTCACCAGCGCCTCGCCCAGCAAGGTGGCGAACAGCAGGAACAGATAGAGGATCGAGAAGCCGAACATGGCCTTGGCCGCCGACACCGCCGCCTCGCCGGTGCGGCGGCGATAGACGCGCACGGCGAGATGCAGCAGCACGGCGCCGCAGGCGGTCGCCACCACGCCGTAGACCACCCCGGCAAGGCCGAGCAGCGCCGGGCTGATGGCGAGCGGCACCAGGAACAGGGTGTAGAGCAGGATCTGCCGCCGCGTCTCGTCGGGGCCGGCGGTGACCGGCAGCATGGGCACGCCGGCGCGGGCGTAGTCGTCCGCCCGGTAGAGCGCCAGCGCCCAGAAATGCGGCGGCGTCCAGAAGAAGATGATGGAGAACAGCAGCACCGGCTCAAGGCTCACCGTGCCAGTGGCGGCGGCCCAGGCGACCAGCGGCGGGAACGCGCCGGCGGCGCCGCCGATGACGATGTTCTGCGGCGTCGAGCGCTTCAGCCACATGGAGTAGATGACGACATAGAAGAAGATGGTGAAGGCCAAAAGCGCGCCGGCAAGCGCGTTCACCAGCAGGCCCAGCACCACCACCGAGAAGGCGGACAGGGTGAGGCCGAAGGCCAACGTCTCTTCGGCGGAGACCCGGCCGGAGGGGATCGGCCGGCGCGCGGTGCGCGTCATGATGGCGTCGATGTCCCGGTCCCACCACATGTTCAGCGCGCCCGAGCGCCGGCGCCGACGGCGATGCACAAAGCGCGGTGAAGGCGAGCACCGGATGCATGTCGCCCGGCGCGCGCACGAGGCCCACCAGAGCGGTGAAGATGACGAGCGACATCACCCGCGGCTTCAGCAGCTCGATGAAGTCGGCCGGACCGGCGAGCCCCTCCGCCGCCTGCGGCGCACGCGCCGCGGCATCGGTCTTGGACAGGCTCACGCTCACGTCACTCATCCGCGTCACTCACTGCTTGAACCTACGATCCGGACCGGGTGCGACGGGTCGGCGCCACGGGCAACGGGCGACGGGTCTCCGGCGGACCCGGAAGGCGCCGGTCGCCCGGCGCCTTCGGCAGGGGCGCGACGCCCCCGTTGTGGTCCCCGCGCCCGCACAGCGGCGGGCGCGCTGCCGCTCACTTGATGCGCGGCAGCACCTCGAACTGGTGGTAAGGCGGCGGCGACGGCAGCGTCCACTCGAGGGTGGTCGCCCCCTCGCCCCACGGATTGGCGGCGGCCTTCTCCTTGCGGATCAGCGCGATCGCCGTGCCGGTGAGGAAGATCAGCACCGCCACGCCCGAAATGTACGAGCCGATGGAGGAGACGAAGTTCCAGTGGGCATAGGCGTCCGGATAGTCCGCATAGCGGCGCGGCATGCCGGCGAGGCCGAGGAAGTGCTGCGGGAAGAAGATCAGGTTCACGCCGATGAAGGTGACCCAGAAGTGCAGCTTGCCCCAGAACTCGGGGATCATGTAGCCGAACATCTTCGGGAACCAGTAGTACCAGCCCGCGAAGATGGCGAACACGGCGCCGAGCGAGAGCACGTAGTGGAAGTGCGCCACCACGTAATAGGTGTCGTGCAGCGAGCGGTCGATGCCAGCGTTGGAGAGCACGACGCCGGTGACGCCACCCACCGTGAACAGGAAGATGAAGCCGATCGCCCACAGCATGGGCGTGCGGAACTGGATGGAGCCGCCCCACATGGTGGCGATCCAGGAGAAGATCTTCACGCCCGTGGGCACGGCGATGATCATGGTCGCGGCCACGAAGTAGGACTGCGTGCCGGTGGACAGGCCGACCGTGTACATGTGGTGCGCCCACACCACGAAGCCCACCACGCCGATGGCGACCATGGCGTAGGCCATGCCGAGATAGCCGAACACCGGCTTGCGCGAGAAGGTGGAGACGATGTGGGAGATCAGCCCGAAGCCGGGCAGGATCAGGATGTACACTTCGGGGTGACCGAAGAACCAGAACAGGTGCTGGAACAGGATCGGGTCGCCGCCGCCGGCCGGGTCGAAGAAGGTGGTGCCGAAGTTGCGGTCCGTCAGCAGCATGGTGATGGCGCCGGCCAGCACCGGCAGCGACAGCAGCAGCAGGAAGCCGGTGATGAGCTGCGACCAGGCGAACAGCGGCATCTTGTGCAGCGTCATGCCCGGGGCGCGCATGTTGAAGATGGTGGTGATGAGGTTGATGGCGCCGAGCAGCGAGGACGCGCCGGCGATGTGCAGGGAGAAGATCAAAAGGTCCATGGCCGGACCGGGATGGCCGAGCTTGGACGAGAGCGGGGGATAGATGGTCCAGCCGCCGCCGAAGCCCAGCGAGCCGGGCGCGCCTTCCACGAACAGCGAAGCCAGCGCCAGGATGAAGGCGGGCGGCAGCAGCCAGAAGGCGATGTTGTTGATGCGCGGGAAGGCGGTATCCGGCGCGCCGATCATCAGCGGGGCGAAGTAGTTGCCGTAGCCGCCGATGAGCGCGGGCATCACCATGAAGAAGATCATGATGAGGCCGTGGCCGGTGGTGAACACGTTGAAGGTCTGCGGATCGGAGAAGATCTGCATCCCCGGTTCCTGAAGCTCCATGCGGATGCCGATGGAGAGCGCGCCGCCCACGATCCCCGCCACGATGGCGAAGAGCAGGTACATCACGCCGATGTCCTTGTGGTTGGTGGAGAACACCCAGCGGCGCCAGCCGGTCGGGATGTGGCCGGCCTCGTGGGCGGCGTCGGGATGAGCACCGTAGCCGGAATGGCCGTGAGCCTTGTCCGCCGCGTGGTCGCGCGCCGCGTGGTCGTTTGCCGTCGCCTCGGTCGCCATACGCTTGATCCTCGGTTGCCCGGCGCGGCCTCAAGCGGGACGGCCGGCATGCGTTTCTTCTTGGGGCCGGGCCGAAAGGCCCGGCAGTTCTTCCTAAGACGGGCCGGCCGGGATGCTCCCGCCGGCGCCGCGCTCACTGCCGCCTCGTCACTGCGCCGCGGCGAAGGCGAGCATGCCCCGGCCCTCGGCGGGCGCGGAGGCGAACTTGGCCTTGGCCTGGGCGAGCCAGGCCTCGAAGTCCTTCTCGCTCACCACGCGCACCGCGATCGGCATGAAGGCGTGGTCGCGGCCGCACAGCTCCGAGCACTGGCCGTAATAGACACCCTCGCGGGTGGCGCGGAACCAGGTCTCGTTGAGACGGCCCGGAAGGGCGTCGATCTTGATGCCGAAGGACGGCACGGCGAAGGAGTGGATCACGTCCGCCGCCGTCACCTGGACGCGGATGTTCTTGTTCACGGGGACCACCACCTCGTTGTCCACGGCGAGCAGACGCGGCTGGCCGGGCTTCAGGTCTTTGGTGGGCACCATGTAGGAATCGAAGCCGAAGCCGCCATTGTCCGGATACTCGTAGGACCAGTACCACTGGTGGCCGGTGACCTTCAGGGTGAGGTCAGCCTCCGGCACGTTCAGCTGCAGATGCAGCAGGCGGAAGGACGGCACCGCGATGATGACGAGAATCATCACGGGCAGCACGGTCCAGATCACCTCGATCAGCGTGTTGTGGCTGGTCTTCGACGGCACCGGATTGGCGCGCTCGTTGAAGCGCAGCGCCACCACCACCAGCAGCACCAGCACCAGCAGCACGATCGCGGTGATGATGATGAGCAGCAGGTCGTTGAAGCCGTGGATGCGCTCCATCACCGGCGTCACCGCGGTCTGGAGGTTGATCTGCCAGTCGGCCGGCTGGCCCATCTGGGCGTTGGCCGCGCCGGACGCGAGGACCGCCGAAAGGAGGCTGCCGGCGAAAAGTCCAGCGGCGCGGACGAGCGACATCATGGTCTGGAACTCTCCTTGGTCGGCGGAAACGCGCCGCGATTTTCCGGTCTTTATTGCCACTGCGAGAGCGCGCCGGAGGCCGGCAGCCACTCTCCCTAGAATTCATCAAACACAATTGGTCGCGCCTTGCAATCGCCCGGATCGCGCCCAATTGGACAAAACGTCCAAGGCCTGGAGGCAGCGGTTTTTCTGGTCCCGAAAAACGCCGCGCAATTCATTGTTCCTGCTGAATATTCAGACGAATCGGGAGCCGCTCGGACGCCGCCGGCTCTCTTACCCAATTACCACGGAAGAGACAAAATACCGCGCAGGCTCGGCTCCCTCCTGAGCGGTGCCGCCGGAGCCGTGCTATGGGCACCGGCGAAGCCCGCCGCCCCATTGTTGACAGGAAGGCTAGGGCATTAAGGCATTGGTTCACGAAATTCAGATAAGGCAGAAACGTCCGGCCTCAGCCGGGTCCCTGCCGGAGTGCACGATGGTCCTGACTTTCCCCGCCCGCCCGCCGATCGTTCCGGGCCGTGCCATGACGGTGCGGACCGGCAGGACGATCGCAGCGCTGCTCCTGTTCGCCGGCGCGCTGCTGCTGGCGGTCGGCCGGCCCCGCCGCCGGCGGCGGCC
>NZ_JBNFNU010000228.1:0-6788 GCF_057364445.1 Xanthobacter sp. BG11Y11_SDJG | reverse complement strand
CCGGACTTCCGCGTGCCGGCCGACCCCGCCGTCGCGGTGCTCACCCCCGACGCCCGGGCCTCTCGCGCGAGAAGGCCTACAGCCTGCCCGAGCTGATCGACATCGCCCCAGAGCCGCAACCCGCTCACCCGCATCGCCTGGCAGCAGGCGCGGCAGGCGGCGCTCGCCACCGGCATGGTGGAGGCGACCTACCTGCCGTTCATCGCCGCCAACGTGATCGGCGGCACGCAGAAGTTCAGCGCCTCGCTGCCGGTCTCCATCGGCAGCAAGGACAGCGTCAGCACCACCATCGAGGGGGTCTCGCCGCAGGTGGCGCTGCAGTGGCTGGTGTTCGACTTCGGCCAGCGCGGCGCGCTCCACGCGGCGGCGCGCCACAATGCGGCCGCCACCAACGTGCTGTTCAACGGCGCCCACCAGAAGATCATCTACGACGTGACGCGCGCCTATTTCCTCTACGGCGCGGCGCGCAGCCGGGCGCGCATCTCCGCCGAGACTCTGGCCAACAGCCGGCGCATCGAGGCGGCAGCGGATTCGCGCATGCAGAACGGCGTCGGCACCACCGTGGAGGTGGCCCAGGCGCGCCAACAGGTGGCGCAGTCGCGCTTCGCCCTGGTGCAGGCGCAGGGCGCCGAGCGCGACACCTATCAAGGCCTGCTGGCCGCCATGGGCGTCTCGCCCCTGACCGAGCTGAAGGTGCGCGAGACCGGCGGGCGGGCACTTCCCGCCTCTATCGGCGTGCCCACGGAGGCGCTCATCACCACGGCGCTGGCGCAGCGGCCGGACGTGCTCGCCGCCTTCTCCGCCATGAAGGCGAGCCAGTCGGCCATCAAGGCGGCGGAGGCGGAATTCCTGCCGAAGGTCTATCTCGGCGCGGTGGCGGCCGCCGGCAACACCAATCTCAGCGCCTCGGGCCTGCCCACCATCGGCCAGCAATCCTCCGCCTCGGGCGTGGTGGTGGGCGCCACCATGCCGATCTATGACGGAGGCCTGCGCGCGGCCCAGCTGAAGACCGCGGAATCGCTCGCCGCCGTCACCGAGGCGACGTTTGACAAGACCCGGGATGCGGCGGCGCGGGAGATCGTCATCAGCGCCGACACGCTGCGCTCGGCGCTCGCCGCCCACACGGCCGCCAGCGCGCTGGCGCAGGCCGCCGCCACCACCTATGACGCCGCGCTCGACGCCTACCGCGCCGGACTCGGCAGCATCCAGGTGGCGACCGCCGCCGACAGCGCCTCCAGAACGCGCGCGTCGCCCAATCTGAGGCCATGCCGCGGCTCTGGTGGCCGCCGCCAACCTCGCCTTCGTGCTCGGCGCTATGACATCCCGCGACGTGCCGGCGCAATTGATCGCCCGCTGAGCACGGCGGGAGCGAAGGCGCGCGCCTCACCGCCGGTGTGGCGCGTATGGCCGTGACACGGCTGATGCCCGTCTCCGTCGTCGCCGTCTTCATCCTCGCCCAGACGATCTCGATGCCGGTGACCCAGTGCCGCCGTTCGGCGATTCCTGCGCGGGCGGGCGGCGCGGCACGACGCGCCGGTGCAACGGACCGCGCCGGGCCGGTTCCGGCGCCCGTAGCCGACAACACATCTCCTCGCTTGACCGCGCAAGCGGGACCGTCTCACACTGGAATAATGAAAAGGTCCGGCCCGACCGGACCTCGCGACGCGGGCGCTCAACCCGCGCGCCCGTTCCGCACCCCGTGGAGGAGAGGAATGCCCGAAATCGCCAGCACTGCCGCCAAGGTCGCCGTCGCGATGACGGTGAACGGCCGGCCCGTGTCCGCCGAACTCGACCCGCGCACCCTGCTGGTCCAGTTCCTGCGCGAGAAGCTGCTGCTCACCGGCACCCATGTGGGCTGCGACACCAGCCAGTGCGGCGCCTGCGTGGTCCATGTGGACGGTGCGGCCGTGAAGTCCTGCACCATGCTGGCCGCCCAGGCCGACGGCATGAGCGTGACCACCATCGAGGGCGTCGCCGGCCCCTCGGGCCTGCACCCCATGCAGGAGGCGTTCCGCGAGCATCACGGCCTGCAGTGCGGCTTCTGCACGCCGGGCATGATCATGACCGCGCTCGACATGGTGGCGCGGCTCGGCACGGACCTCGACGAGGCGACCATCCGGGAGAACCTGGACGGCAACCTCTGCCGATGCACGGGCTATCACAACATCGTCAAGGCGATCGGCGCCGGCGCCGCGGCCATGGGCGCGGGCGCGAAGGTGGCCGCCGAATAGGCGCGCCCCTCCGCCGTCACGCGGCCCCCATCAGAACAGCCGGCGCGCCGCACGCGCCTTCCGAACGTCCCGTCCTGCGGGAGGACACGCCAAGGACCTCGCCATGAACGACAGCACCGTCACGCCCATCGGCGCCGCAGTCCGGCGCAAGGAAGACCAGCGCTTCATCACCGGCAAGGGCCGCTACACCGACGACCTCAGCCGGCCCGGCCAGGCGTTCGCCTATTTCCTGCGCTCGCCCCATGCCCACGCCGCCATCCGCGGCATCGACACGGCGGCCGCCAAGGCCATGCCCGGCGTGGTCGGCATCCTCACCGGAGCCGACCTTGCCGCCGACAAGATCGGCGACCTGATCTGCGGCTGGCTGGTAACGTCGAAGGACGGCACGCCCATGCGCATGGGGCTCGGCACCCCGCGCTCGCCAAGGACAAGGTGCGCTATGTGGGCGACCACGTGGCCGTGGTGATCGCCGAAACGCTCGACGCCGCCAAGGACGCCGCCGCCGCCATCGCGGTCGACTACGAGGTGCTGCCCGCCGTCGCCGACCTCGCCACCGCCGATGCCGGCGCGCAGATCCACGACAACGCCCCGCGCAACATCTGCTACGAGTGGGAACTGGGCGACAAGGCGGCGACCGACGCCGCCTTCGCCCAGGCGGCACACGTGACGAAGATCGACCTCGTCAACAACCGCCTCGCCCCCAACGCCATGGAGCCGCGCGCCGCCATCGGCGAGTACGATGCCGGCGATGAGGCCTATACGCTCTGGACCACCAGCCAGAACCCGCACGTGGCGCGCCTCGTGCTCTCGGCCTTCGTCGGCATCGCCCCCGAGCACAAATTACGCGTCATCGCCCCGGACGTGGGCGGCGGCTTCGGCTCGAAGATCTTCATCTATGCGGAGGAGACCGTCTGCGCCTGGGCGGCGAAGAAGGTCGGGCGGCCGGTCAAGTGGACCGCCGACCGCTCGGAGGCCTTCCTCTCCGACGCCCACGGGCGCGACCACATCTCCCATGCCGAGCTCGCCACCGACGCGGCGGGGAAGATTCTGGCGTTCCGGGTGCACACCCGCGCCAATATGGGCGCCTACATGTCCACCTTCTCGTCCTGCATCCCGACCTATCTCTACGCCACGCTGCTGTCCGGCCAGTACGCCATGCCCGCGATCTACTGCGAGGTGGACGCGCTCTACACCACCACCGCGCCGGTGGACGCCTATCGCGGCGCCGGCCGTCCGGAGGCGACCTTCCTGGTGGAGCGCATGATGGACAAGGCGGCGGGCGAATTGGGCATCGACCCGGCAGAGTTCCGCCGCCGCAACTTCGTCACCACCTTCCCGCACCAGACGCCGGTGATCATGAACTATGACGCGGGCGACTATGCCGCCTCGCTCGACCTCGCGCTGGAGATGGCGGACTATAAGGGCTTCCCGGCCCGCCGCGCCGAGGCGGAGGCGCGCGGCAAGCTGCGCGGCATCGGCCTGTCCAACTATATCGAGGCCTGCGGCATCGCCCCCTCGGCGGCGGTGGGCTCGCTCGGCGCCGGCGTCGGCCTGTGGGAGAGCGCCGAGGTGCGCGTGAACCCCACCGGCAACGTGGAGGTGCTCACCGGCTCCCACAGCCACGGCCAGGGCCACGAGACCACCTTCGCGCAATTGGTCTCGGCGCGGCTCGGCATCCCCATCGACCAGGTGAGCGTGGTGCACGGCGACACCGACAAGGTGCAGTTCGGCATGGGCACCTACGGCTCGCGCTCGGGCGCAGTGGGCATGAGCGCCATCTCCAAGGCGCTCGACAAGGTGGAGGCGAAGGCGAAGAAGATCGCCGCCCACATCCTGGAGGCCGCCGAAGGCGACATCGAGTTCAAGGACGGCAAGTTCACGGTGGCCGGCACCGACCGCTCCCTCGCCTTCGCCGAAGTCGCGCTCAACGCCTATGTGGCGCACAAATTCCCCACCTCGGAGATCGAGCCCGGGCTGAAGGAAGGCGCCTTCTACGACCCCACCAACTTCACCTTCCCCGCCGGCTGCCACATCTGCGAGGTGGAGGTGGACCCGGAGACCGGGGTGACGCAGATCGTCAACTTCACGGCGGTGGACGATTTCGGCGTCGTCATCAACCCGATGATCGTCGAGGGCCAGGTGCATGGCGGCATCGCCCAGGGGGTGGGCCAGGCCCTGCTGGAGGGCGTCACCTACGACGCCGACGGCCAGCTCGTGACCGGCTCCTACATGGACTACACCATGCCGCGCGCCGACGATCTGCCCTCCTTCAAGCTCGGCCTGACGCAGACGCGCTGCCCCTCGAACCCGCTCGGCATCAAGGGCTGCGGCGAGGCTGGGGCCATCGCCGCGCCCGCTGCCGTCATCAATGCGCTGGCCGACGCGCTGGGCACGCAGGATGTGCCCATGCCCGCCACCCCCGCCAAGGTGTGGGCGCTCGCCAAGACCCGCGCCGTGCGCCAGGCCGCGCAATAGCCGCGAACAGGAGGACGCCCATGTATGCCTTCGACTATCAGCGGCCCGCGGCCCTCGCCGACGCGGCGGCCCTGCTCCAGGCCGATCCCGAGGCCAAGATCCTGGCCGGCGGGCAGACCTTGCTGCCCACCCTGAAGCAGCGCCTCGCGCAGCCGACCACGCTGGTGGACCTCGCCCGCCTGCCCGGCCTCTCCGCCATCGAGAAGACGGCGGAGGGCGTCGCCATCGGCGCGCTGGTGAAGCATGCGGCGGTCGCCACCTCGGACGTGGTGCGCGCCACGATCCCGGCGCTCGCGGATCTCGCCGGGCTGATCGGCGATCCGGCGGTGCGCAACCGCGGCACGCTCGGCGGCTCGCTGGCGAACGACGACCCCACCGCCGACTATCCCGCCGCGGTGCTGGCGCTCAACGCCACCGTCGTCACCGACCGGCGCTCCATCGCCGCGGGCGATTATTTCCAGGGCCTGTTCACCACGGCGCTGGAAGACGGCGAGATCATCACCCGCGTGGACTTCCCGCAGGTGGAGCGCGCCGGCTACGCCAAGTTCCGCAATCCCGCCTCGCGCTATGCCATGGCCGGCGTGTTCGTCGCCAAAACCGCCGATGCGGTGCGCGTGGCGGTGACGGGGGCGGGCCAGTCGGGCGTGTTCCTGTGGGAGGAGGCTGGCGACATCCTCGCCTCGGACTTCGCGCCCACAGCGCTCGCGCGCCTGGAGCTGGACCCCTCCGACCTCATGAGCGACCTGCACGGCAACGCCGAATATCGCGCCCAATTGGTGAAGGCCATGGCCAAGCGCGCGGTGGCGAAGGCACTGGCCTGAGCGGCGAGGGGCCACACGGCCCCTCCCCCGACCGGCGTCAGGCGAAGCGCTTGGCGCCGGCGACGCAGAGCACCACGAGGCCGGTCACCGCCACCATGCTCCAGGGCACCGGCTCGCCCAGGAGCACCGCGGCGAGCGCGAGGCCGAAGAAGGGCTGGAGCAGCTGGAGCTGGCCCACCGCGGCGATGCCGCCGCGCGCGAGGCCGCGATACCAGAACACGAACCCCACCAGCATGCTGAACACCGAGACGTAAGCGAGCCCGATCCAGGCCGGCCCGCCCACGTCTGCAAAGCCGCCCGGCCGCGTGGCGAGCGCCAGCGCCGCCATGGCCGGCAGCGACAGCACCAGCGCCCAGGAGATCACCTGCCAGCCGCCGAGCCGGCGCGAGAGCGCGCGCCTCCGCATAGCCGAGCCCGCAGGCGAGGATGGCGGCGGCCATGAGCAGGTCGCCCGTGAGCGTGCCTGCGGCGCCGTTCGCCAGGGCGAAGCCGCGACGGCCGCGGCGCCGAGCCCCGAGAACAGCCAGAAGGCGACCTTCGGCCGCTCCCCGCCGCGGACCACGCCGAACAGCGCGGTGGCGAGCGGCAGCAGGCCGACGAACAGAATGGAGCGCGCCGCCGAGATGTGCTGGAGCGCGAGCGCGGTCAGCAGCGGGAAGCCCACCACCACGCCGAGCGCCACCACGGCCAGCGGTCCCGCATCACCCCGATCCGGCCGCCTCTGGCGCAAGGCGAGCAGCAGACCGGCCCCGAGCAGCGCCGCGATCACCGCCCGCGCCGAGGTGAGAAACAACGGGCTGAAGCCGCCCACCGCCACCCGCGTCGCCGGCAGCGAGCCCGAGAAGATGACGACGCCGATGAGCCCGCTGCCCCAGCCGTCCAGTCCGCGCTGCATGATGGTCTCCGCCACGATGCACCTGCGATAGCGCGCGGCCGGTTGCGGCGACAGGCACACACCCATACAATTTAGCCAAACAGTATGGGTTACGGGAGCCATACAGTTGGCACAGAGCGGCGCGGAAATCGGAGCGGCAACCACCCGCACCGAGCAGATCATGGCGACCATTCGCGGCCGCCTGGCGCGTCGCGCCGTGTCGCCCGGCGAGCGGCTGCCCTCCATTCGCCGGCTGGCGCGCGATTTGGCCGTATCTCCCTCCACCGTGGTGGAGGCCTATGACCGCCTCGCCGCCGAAGGGCTGATCCGCGCGCGCCCCGGCTCCGGATTCTATGCGGTGGGCACGCCGGCGCCTCTGGCGCTGGC
>NZ_JBNFNU010000227.1:0-6854 GCF_057364445.1 Xanthobacter sp. BG11Y11_SDJG | reverse complement strand
CCACTGCTGCGCCGCGGCGCTGCCGGTCAGCGCCCCGACGGCGGAGGCCGGCGCGGCCGCGAGCAGCAGGGATTTCAGAAGACGGCGGCGGGAAATCATGGGCGGCCCCTGTGCGGCGATGCGTGTCAGAACGCGACCCCGGTGAATCGCGTCGTCGGCGCACTCTATCATCGCCCGCGCGCGACGTGTGCGGTGGGACCCGGCGACAACGCCGGCAGGACCGCGCCGCCCTCAGGCTTCGCGCGGCGTGTCCGCCGCCACCATGTGCGCCACCCGCGCCAGCTTGTCGGGGTTGCGGGTGACGTAGATGGCGACGATCCGTCCCGCCTCCAGCTCAAGGGCCGTGGTCTGCAGCACGCCGTGGCGCTCCCGGCTGACATATCCCGGCAGCCCGTCGATGACCGCCGCGCGCACGAACTGCGCCGGCGCGTGCGCGCGCTTGCGGTGGAGCCCGACGAACAGGCGCAGCACGCGCGCGAGGCCCTGGATGGGATTGAGGAAGGCGGTGACCTTCCCGCCCCCGTCCGCCTTCAGCACCACGTCTTCGGCCAGCATGGCGCGCAGCGCCGCGACATCGCCGGACGTGGAAGCGGCGAAGAACGCCTGTGCGATGCGCGCGCCCTCCGCCTTGTCCACCGGATAGCGCGGCGCGGCGGACCGCACGTGCGCCCGCGCCCGCACCGCCAGCTGGCGCACGCTCGCCGGCTGGCGGTCGAGCGTCGACGCCACCTCGTCCAGCGGCACCGCGAACACGTCGTGCAGCAGGAAGGCGGCCCGCTCCAGCGGCGAGAGACGCTCCAGCGCGAGCATCAGCGTCAGCGTGATCTCGTCGGCGCGCAGGGCCTCGTCCTCCGGCTCGATCACCGGCTCGGGGAGCCAGCTGCCCACATAGGTCTCGCGGCGCGCCTTGGCGGACTTCATCACGTCGAGGCACAGGCGCGTCACGGTGCGGCGAAGCCAGGCCTTCGGCTCGCGCACCTCGTCCCGCTCGGCACGGCTCCAGCGCAGCCAGGCGTCCTGGACCACGTCCTCCGCCTCGGCCATGGAGCCGAGCATGCGGTAAGCGAGGCGCACCAGACCGGGCCGGTGCGCCTCGAACGCTTGAGCGGCCGCGTCAGGCGGCATGGGCCGTATCGACCGGATGGGCGGCCCTGAGGCCCACCTGCAGCCGGTTCCAGACATTGATGGCGCCGATGGCCAGGGTCAGGCGCACCACCTCGCTCTCCGTGAAGGCTGCGTGGACCAGGGCGAAATCCTCGTCCGGCGCACCGGTTTGCGCAAGGCGGGTGAGCGCCTCGGTCCAGGCCAGCGCGGCGCGCTCGCGCTCGGAATAGAGGCTCGATTCACGCCAGGCGTCGAGCATGTAGAGCCGCATCTCGCTCTCGCCGTGCTTGCGCAGGTCGGTGGCGTGCATGTGGATGCAGAAGGCGCAGCCGTTGATCTGCGAGGCGCGCAGCTTCACCAGCTCAAGCAAGATGTGGTCGAGGCCGCTGGCGGCAAGGGTCGCCTCCACGCCCATCATGGCCTTGATGGTCTCGGGAGCGAGCGAATACGGGTTGGCGATGCGCGGCGTGGTCATGACGGTCTCCATCCTCGTGGGATAACGCGGACAAGACGAAGCGGCAGCCGCCCGTGTGACATGGGCTGCGCATTTTTCCCGGAGCGACGCCGCAATGCGCTTCCCCTTCCGGTCTCGCGGGCGCCCTGAAAGACTCCGGAACACGCGCAAGCGACCCGTCGGGATGCAACGCGGACGACGCAGGAACGCCATCACGCAGCGCTACGATGCGGGCCGTCCGCAGGAGCGCTGCAGGATTGCGACAGGAAGTAATTCCAGTCTAGTTTAAGATGCAGCGAAAATTGGGGGGCGCTTATGCCAAAGAAGCCCGAGTCGACGGTGGAGCCTACCCGTCGTGACCTGATTTCGTCGGGTGCGGCACTCTTCGGTGCCAGCCTGCTGCCGAAGGCGGCGCAGGCGGACGCCAGCGTAACGCACTCGCCCATCAAGGCGCCGGACGCGCCGCCCGGCGGCTACAACATCCTCTTTATTCTGGTTGATCAGGAACACTTCTTCGAGGATTGGCCGTTCCCGGTGCCAGGCCGCGAATGGATCAAGAAGAACGGCATCACCTTCACCAACCATCAGGGCGCAGCCTGCGTCTGCTCGCCCGCGCGCTCGACCCTCTATACCGGCCTGCACATCCCCCACACCGGCATCTTCGACAACGCCAACTCCCTCTGGCAGGCGGCGATGTCGACCGATGTGAAGACCATCGGGCATCGCATGGCCCAGATCGGCTATCACGCCGCCTACCAGGGCAAATGGCACCTTTCGGCCAATCTGGATCAGGTGGACGCGGCGATCGAGGCGCCGTTTCTGGAATATCGCAAGATCATTGAAAGCTACGGGTTCGACGACTTCTTCGGGGTTGGCGACATCAATGACACCACGCTCGGCGGCTACAATTACGACGACACGACCACCGCGTTCGTGACGCGCTGGTTCCGCACCAAGGCCCAGGACCTCGCCCAGGCGGGCAAACCCTGGTTCCTGGCGGTGAATTTCGTCAATCCGCACGACGTGATGTTCATCAATTCCGACCTGCCGCGCCAGACGGTGCAAGGCAAGAAGACGGCGATGCCCATCGCCCGCGCGCCCGCCAATGATCTTTACAAGGCGACCTGGGACGAGGTGCCCCTGCCCACCACGCGGACCCAGGCGTGGACCGCGCCCGGGCGGCCGAAGGCGCACCACATCTACCAGCAGGTGATGGACGTGCTGGTCGGCCCCTGGCCGAACGAGGACCGCCGCTGGCGGGTGCTGCAGAACTACTATTTCAACTGCATCCGCGATTGCGACCTACAGGTCTCCCGCGTGCTGGACTCGCTCAAGGCCAACGGGTTCGCCGAGAACACCATCGTCGTCTTCACCGCCGACCACGGCGAACTGGGCGGCCACCACCAGATGCGCGGCAAGGGCAATTGCACCTACCGCCAGCAGGTCCATCTGCCGCTGATGGTGGTGCACCCGGCCTATCCGGGCGGGATCACCTGCAACGCGGTGACCTCGCAGGTGGACCTGGTGCCCACTCTTCTGGCCCTGACCGGCGCGAGCCCGGACACGTTGAACAAGGTCGGCGCGGGACTGGCCGGTCGCGACTTCTCTCCCCTCATGAGCAACCCGAAGGCGGCCGATGCCACCTCGCTCCGGCCCGGAGCGTTGTTCTGCTACGACATGCTGACGTTCCAGGACGCGAAATGGGCGACGCAATTCGACGTCTATATGGACGACAAGAAGGTCCCGCTCGCCGGGAAGCTGGTGGAATTGCAGAAGCATGACCCCGATTTCGGCAATCGCTGCAGCATCCGCAGCGTGTTCGACGGGCGCTATCGGTTCAGCCGGTATTTCTCGCCGGTCGGCTTCAACACCCCGACGACCTTTGAAAGCCTGCTCGCGAACAACGACCTCGAACTCTACGATCTCCAAAGCGATCCCGACGAGACCGTGAACCTCGCCGCGGATCCCAAGGCCAATGGCGAGCTGATCCTTGCCATGAACGCCAAGCTCAACGGACGGATCGCCGCGGAGGTGGGCGTCGACGACGGCAGCTTCCTGCCGATCCGCAACGGGAAATGGCATTTCCCGCCGGCAAGCGAACGGGGCTAGCGCAAGCCCCGATCAGCTTGCACCGCAAGCTGATCGAGTCGCGTGTCTCTGCCAATGATTTGGCGCCCGATCCGATCCGCGGGACACAGGAACGCGGGGCGCCTGCCGCCCCGCATCGCTCATTGGCCCGGCGCGGTCGTCGCCACGGAGCGGCCGGAACTGGCGGCATCGGCGGCGACGTTGCCGAGGTTCTCCATGTGCCGGCCGTAATTCTCGCGGGTGTTCGGGTCCACCACCGCCACCGGCGCGGCGATCACCAGGCCGGCCGCCTGTCCCACCGTGGAGGCGGCGTTGGTGGTGAATTCGACGATGTGCTCGCCCACCCCGACCCGGCTGTCGGTCATGGTCTGCCCCTGGGCGAGCCGCGCGCCGATGGCCTGCACCACCTGCGGGCTTGACGCGAACTTGCCGTGGGCGAGCGGGTCGTCGGTCTTCAGCTTGGTCAGGTCGAGCACGTTGATCTTGTAGCGCTCGAACTCCGTGCGGTAGGGCTCGACCTCGGGATTGACCTGGCCGATGCGCGGCACGTCGCCCCACACCCGCTTCGACACCGCCAGCGCCTTGTCGTCCTGCGACACGAACAGGGTGAATTGCGGCCGCGGCTCGCCCAGCTCGCGCATGATCGTGTGGAAGACATCCACGTCCACGTCCGGCGCGGCGAGCATCACATATTTGATCTTGGGCAGGATGCGGCCGTTGCGGATCGCCATCTGCCGGAGCGCCTCCAGCGTCACCACGTTGCCCATGGAATGCGCCAGGATGGAGATCTCCCCCACCTTCGGGTCCTTTGCCATGAAGGTGAGCATGCGCTCCAGGCTGTCGCGGGAATAGGAGGTGCTCTCCCGGTCGTAGCCGTAAGCGAGGATCGAGCCGCGCGAGGGCCAGGTGAACAGCACCGGCGTCACGTCCGCGCCGGAATCGTGCACGATTTGGGCGAAGCGGAACACCGCATCGTCGAAGCGCTGGTTGAAGCCGTGCACGAACACCAGCGCCTGCCGGCCGGGCGTCTTCTGGATGCGATCGTTGAACCAGGAGACGGCCTGCGCCTGGGTCAGTTCCTCGAGCTTGGTGGTGACGAAGTCGGTCGCCGGATTGCCGGGCACGGTGCGGGGCCACTGCACGTCGCCCACCTTGCGCGCGCCATCCGGCGGCAGCGAGACCGTGACCTCGGCATAAGAGGGATGCCAGCCGCGCTCGCCGGAGAAGATGTCCGGCGTGTCCACGCGCTTGCGCACCGTGGCGACCACCATGTTCACGCGGCCGGTGCCGGGCACCGTGTCGGGGACCGGAATGAGGACGCCCGAGGGCCGGCCGGCGCAGCCGGCGGCCAGGCCGGTGATCAGCACGCATGCGAGAAGAGACCGCCAACGGCGCACGACGCGTACCTTCCACTCCGGACCGGGACCAGCGGCCGGTGGATAGTCGAGCGCCGTCACCTTGCCAAGAGCCCAGCCTACCCGGGCACCGGCGAACCGAAAGTTGTGTCAGAGTGTGGCCGCCGCGCCAGGAACGAGCGGTACGAACCGCGCCTTCATGAACTCGGTGCGGGTGCGCCCCGCCTGCTCTTTCACATAGCGCACCAGCGACTGGGGCTCGTCCGGCGCGCCGACCGGCATGACGATGACGCCGCCGAGCTTGAGCTGGTCCACCAGGGCCATGGGAATGTCCGGCGCCGAGGCTGTGACCATGATGCGGTCGAACGGCGCGCGGGCCGGCATGCCCAGCATGCCGTCGCCCACATAAGCGGTGACGTTCTTGAGCCCCAACACCTCGAACCGGGTCTGCGCCTCCGAAACCAGCGAGCGATAGCGGTCGACCGTCACCACCCGGGCCGCCAGGTGCGCCAGCACCGCCGCCTGGTAGCCCGAGCCGGTGCCCACCTCCAGCACCGTGTGGTCGGCGGTCACGGAGAGGGCCTCGGTCATGGCCGCCACCAGGCTCGGCTGCGACATGGTCTGGCCGCAGGCGATGGGCAGCGCCACGTCGTCATAGGCATGGCGGCGCAGCCCCGGATCGACGAACAGCGGCCGCGGCACCAGTTCGAGCGCGCGCAGCACCGCCACATCGCGTAGGCCGCGTTGGCGCAGGCCCAGGATGAAGGCCATCCGCTCGGCCCTCTCGCCGTCCGCGACCTCTCCCTCCGGCTCCATGTGATTCATCGTCTTTGCTCATACGCACGAACTACCGGCTGAAAACATAACAGATTTGCCCCCGGTTCAAGTTCCACTGGAAGTTTGGTGTAGCGTGATTTCCGCCGACATGGCGCAACGCTTCGGGCAGCCTCTTGGGCGGAGGGGACCGCCGCACCCGAACACTCCAGGCGTCCTCGGGCGTCCCCAGGCGTCCCTGGACGTCCTTCCGGCCAAGAGCTTGCGTCCGCGGCCCGGCTCGGCCACCCTCCCGGCGCCATGCGCCCGGCTGCCCTCGATCCCCTGTTCGCGCCGCTCACCAGCCTCGACGGCATCGGTCCGAAGACCGTCCGTCCGTTCGCGCGCCTGCTCGGCCGGGAGACCCCGCGGGTGGTGGACCTGCTGTTCCACATGCCCTCCGGCTTCGTGGACCGGCGCGCCCCGGCCCACCATGCCGAGGCGCGCGAGGTGAGGACGTGACGCTGGAGGTGCGCGTCGACGGCCACCAGGCGCCCCCCGCCGGCAGCCGCGCGCCGCATCGCACGTTCGTCTCGGATGCCACCGGCGACATGGTGGTGGTGCATTTCAAGGCCGATGCCGCGCGCATGGCCCACATGCTGCCCGAGGGCGCGACCCGCTGGCTGTGCGGGCGGATCGAGCGCTATGACGGCCTGCGCCAGATGGTGCATCCCGACCGGGTGCTGGATGCCGCCGGCCTCGCCCGCCTGCCGCCGGTGGAACAGGTCTATCCGCTGGTGGAGGGCCTGCATGCCGGCCACCTGCGCCGCGCCATGGCGTCGGCGCTGGGCCGGGTGCCGGACCTTGCCGAATGGCTGCCCCACGCCGCGCCGGGCAGCGGCCTGCCCTCGTTCCGGGAGGCGCTGGAGCGCCTGCACCGCCCGCCGACGCCCACGGATGCGCAGCCGACCGGCATGCCCTGGCGGCGCCTCGCCCTCGACGAGCTTCTGGCGCACCAGATGAGCCTCGCGCTCGCCCGCGCCGCGACATCAAGGCGGGCGGCGCGCCACGACCGGCGACGGGCGGATCGCGGCACGCCT
>NZ_JBNFNU010000226.1:0-6854 GCF_057364445.1 Xanthobacter sp. BG11Y11_SDJG | reverse complement strand
CGGCCGAACGCGCGGGCCCATGCGGCAGCGCCGGAAGCGGGCGACCTCGACCGGCCGCTCGGCGCCGCGCGGGCGCAACTGCACGAGACCTATATCCTCGCCCAAACCCGCGAGGGCCTGGTGCTGGTGGACCAGCACGCCGCCCATGAGCGCCTGGTCTATGAGCGCCTGAAGGCGGCGCTCGCGCGCGACGGGGTGGCCCGGCAGGGGCTGCTGATCCCCGCCGTGGTGGAGCTGGACGCGGCGGAGGCGGGCCAGATTCTGGAGCGCGCCGCGGAGCTCTCGGCGCTGGGGCTCGACATCGAGCCGTTCGGGCCGGGCGCGGTGCTGGTACGCGCGGTGCCCGCACTGCTTGGGGACTGCGACGCCTCGCGCTTGGTGCGCGACCTCGCCGAGCATGCCAGCGAGTGGGACGACGCGCTGCCGCTGGAGCGCCGCCTGCTCCACGTGGCCGCCACCATGGCCTGCCACGGCTCGGTGCGCGCGGGGCGGCGCCT
Organism: Xanthobacter sp. BG11Y11_SDJG; assembly: GCF_057364445.1. NCBI lineage: Bacteria > Pseudomonadati > Pseudomonadota > Alphaproteobacteria > Hyphomicrobiales > Xanthobacteraceae > Xanthobacter > Xanthobacter sp. BG11Y11_SDJG. The sequence continues at coordinate 6,357 of NZ_JBNFNU010000226.1, read as the reverse complement.
CAAGGTGGAGGAGATGAACGCGCTGCTGCGCGAGATGGAGGCGACCCCGAACGCCGGGGAATGCAACCACGGCCGCCCCACCTTCGTCACGCTCTCGCTCAAGGACGTGGAGAAGCTGTTCGCGCGGCGGTGAGGCCGATCGCCGGGCGCGGGCTCCCGGCACGGGGATCAGACGGACCGCCTCACAGGTTCACAGGCTGGAGGGGTTCCACAGCACCGGCACGTAGCGGAAGCCGTCGCCAGCCTTTTCCAGATGCGCCACCGCAGGGAACGGGAAGTGGTAGCCGGCGATCCTGGTGCGGTCGGCGGCGATGCGGTCCAGCGCCGCCTTGCGGGTCTCTGCCGCCTTCGCCGCGTCCATGTCGAACTGCACGTGCCAGGACGGGTTGGCGATGAACAGCGCGGGGATGTTGGTGAGATCCGACTGGATGAACATCTCGTCGAAATTGGATTCGAGCGCGAACGAGGTGTGGCCCGGCGTGTGGCCGGGCGTGCCCACCGCCTTGAGGCCGGGCGCCACTTCCTTGTCCCAGGCGTAGCGCTCCAGCTTGCCCTCGAACGGCTTGAACACCCGCCGCACGTTCTGGAACGAGGGCTTCATGGCGTCCGGCGCGCGGCTCATCTGGCCTTCGTCCATCCAGAACGCCCATTCCGCCTCGGGCACCATCACCTGCGCCTTGGGGAAAGCGGGCGTCCCATCCGGCAGGAGGAGGCCGTTGATGTGGTCGGCGTGGAAGTGGGAGATGACGATCTGGTCGATCATTTCGGGCCGAACACCCAGCGTGCCGAGCGTGCCGCGCAGCTGGCCGACCGCGCCGGGCTCGCCGCCGTTGCCGGTGTCGATCAGCACCCGGCGGCCGCCGATGTTCAAAAGCAGCACGTTGAAGGGAATGGAGAGCTGCGCCTCGTCCAAGAACGCCGCCTTGAGCGCCGCCTTCACCGTCTCGGGCGGCTGGTTGCGCACGAAGGTGGGCGGCAGCGGGAAGGTGCGCATGCCGTCGGCGATGGCGGTGACCTCCACGTCGCCCACCTTGTAGCGATAGGCGCTCGGCACCTGCTTGCCGGCGGCGGGCGCCGGGGCGGGAGCCTGGGCGTGCGCGGGCGCCGGGGAAGCCGGCGGCGCCGAGGCCTGAGGCTCCCAGTCCGGCTAAAGCGGCGCTGCCGGCGAGAAGGGTACGGCGGGAGAAAGCTGGGCATGATTCCTCCGGGCGCTGGACGCACCTTGATCTGACCGCAGGGAAAACTAGTTGCCGTAACGAAAAAGCGCCGCTCACATCGCTGCGAGCGGCGCGTTTTCCGGTGCCGGCGCCGGCGCGCCGGGGCAGATCAGCGCATGGGCGGGGCGTACTGGATGCCGCCCATGCTCCACAGCTGGTTCACGCCGCGCGGGATGCCGAGCTTGGAGGAGGCGCCCACGTTGCGCTCGAAGCTCTCGCCATAATTGCCCACCGCCTTGACGATGCGCGCGGCGAAGTCGTTCGACAGGCCGAGCTGTTCGCCAAGCTTGCCTTCCAGGCCGAGCAGGCGCTTGACGTCCGGCTTCTGGGACTGGAGCGCCGCGTCGAGATTGGCGGTGGTCACGCCCAGCTCCTCGGCGTTGAGCATGGCGAACAGCGTCCACTTGACGACGTTGAACCACTGGTCGTCGCCCTGGCGCACCACCGGGCCGAGCGGCTCCTTGGAGATAACGTCCGGCAGCACGATGTGGTCGGCGGGCTTCTTCATGTTGAGGCGCAAAGCGTAGAGCTGCGACACGTCGGTGGTGAGGGTGTCGCACTTGCCCTCGTCATAGGCCTTCACCATGTCGGCCGAGTTCGGCACCGACACCAGTTCGAGCTTCATGTTGTTGGTCTTGAAGTACTCCTCGGTGGCGGCGGCGGCCGTGGTGCCGGCCTGGACGCAGACCTTGGAATTGTCGAGCTCCAGCGAGGAGTTCAGCTTGCGCGCATTCGGCACCAGGAAGCCCTGGCCGTCAAAATAGGAGATGCCGGCGAACAGCAGACCGAGCTTGGCCTCGCGCTCCAGGGTCCAGGTGGAATTGCGCGAGAGCAGGTCCACTTCGCCCTTCTGCAGCGCCGGGAAGCGCTCCTCGGCGTTGAGCGGCACGAACTTCACCTTGTTCGCGTCGCCGAGCACCGCCGCCGCCACCGCGCGGCACAGGTCCACGTCGAAGCCGGACCACCGGCCCGAGGCGTCGGGCGCGGAGAAGCCCGGCAGCCCCTTGGAGACGCCGCAGACCAGTTCGCCGCGGTCCTTGACGCTCTTCAGGGTCTGCTGCGCGTAAGCGTTGGTCCCGACGAGCGCGACTGCCGCGCCCGCCAGGAGGGCCAGGATCGTCTTCATGGATGCCCCCGAGGCGATTGGTGTTGGAGCTGGTGACGGGACGCTTCGGCCGCCCTCAGAGGGTGGCCTGCTGGCGCACCACCACCTTGGTGCCCACGGGCACGCGCCCGTAGAGATCGATGATGTCGCTGTTGACCAGGCGGAAGCAGCCGGACGACACGGCGTAGCCGATGGTCTGGGGCTGGTTGGTGCCGTGGATGCGGTAGACCGTGCCGCCGATATACAGCGCGCGGGCGCCCATGGGGTTGCCGGGGCCGCCGGCCATGAAGCGCGGCAGATAGGGCTGGCGCTGGATCATCTCCGCCGGCGGCGTCCAGTCCGGCCACTCGGCCTTGCGGACGATCTCCTTCAGGCCGCCCCACTGGAAGCCGTCGCGACCGACGCCGATGCCGTAGCGCAGCGCCCGGTTGTCGCCCTGCACCAGGTAGAGGAAGCGCTCATTGGTGTGGATGACGATGGTGCCCGGCTTTTCCGTGGTGCGGAAATAGACCGGCTGGCGCCGGAACGCCGGCTCGAGCTGGGCCTCGTCGTCCTCGGAGGCGACGAGGCCGGGCTGGTCGCCGATGTCCATCACGGCGCCGGCACCGCGGCCGGGCGCCTGGGCGGAGGCGACGGGGGAGAAAGCGAGAATGCCGGCTTGGAGCAGCACGGCGAGGGTGAAGGACTTGAACGTGATCGGCGACATTCCGGCCTCTTCTAGCGTGCGCTCCCGTACAGGAGCCGCGTCCATGCGGTCCGTTGCGGCACGAGGTCATGCCGCAGCCCGGACGACTGCCGTTGCCATCCCTCGCGCGCCGCAAGACCGGAGGTCCCGTCGCGGACCACCCGGGGTGACGTTGCCTGACGCGCGACCCCACTTTGCCTTAGCCGAGCGCGCGCCCGAGGAAAAGGGGCCAGCGGCACGGCGCCGCCGGCATTTTTCGGACGGACTCCATCCTGGCGGTAGCACGGTAAACGGAACGTAACCGGCCGCTGTCGCCGACCGTGCGCCGGCGCCGCGTGCGCAACCTTGCCCTCGGCCGCGCCGCCCGCCTATAAGGCCCGATCAACTCAACGGGATCGGTCCGGGCAGCCCATGGGACGGGGCGCGGGACAGACCAAGGGACGGTGGCGGCCATGGCCGGACATTCACAATTCAAGAACATCATGCACCGCAAGGGGCGGCAGGACGCGATGCGCTCCAAGCTGTTCTCGAAGCTGGCGCGCGAGATCACGGTCTCGGCCAAGATGGGCCTGCCCGACCCCAACATGAACGCGCGCCTGCGCGCCGCCATTCTCGCGGCCCGCGCCGAGAACATGCCCAAGGACAATATCGACCGCGCCATCAAGAAGGCGGCCGGTGCCGACACCGAGAATTACGACGAGATCCGCTACGAGGGCTACGGGCCCGGCGGCGTCGCGGTGATCGTCGAGGCGCTCACCGACAACCGCAACCGCACCGCGTCCGAGGTGCGGTCCTACTTCACCAAGTCCGGCGGCAACCTCGCCGAGACCGGCGCCGTGTCGTTCATGTTCGACCGGGTGGGCGTGGTGGAGTTCGACGCCAAGGCGGCGTCGGGCGACGCCATGATGGAGGCCGCCATCGAGGCGGGGGCGGACGACGTCACCTCGTCCGAGCATGGCCACGAGGTGGTCTGCGCCGCCGACAGCCTTGCCGAGGTGCAGAAGGCGCTCGAGGCCCGCTTCGGCGAGCCGCGCAAGGCCGCCTTGGTGTGGCGGCCCCAGAATACCGTCGCCGTGGACGACGAGACCGGCGAGAAGCTGCTGCGCCTCGTGGAGACGCTGGAAGACAATGACGACGTGCAGAACGTGGTCGCCAACTTCGAGCTGTCAGAGGCTCTGGTCGCCAAGATTGCAGCGCCGAGTGAGGGGACACTGAGCGCGCCAGCGGCGCAAGAGCCCGGCGCGGCGCGCCCGCGCTCAGGGCCGGGGCGCCGCTGGCCGGCGTCCCGCAGCCCGGGGTCTCCCTCAGGAGATCGAAAGCTCGTGCAGCATGCCCTTCAGCTCGCCGATGGCCTCTTCGATCTCGCCGCGCTGGCGCTCCAGGACGGTGATCTGGTTCACGCAGCGGTCGCGGGTGAGGGCGAGGCTCGCGCGGTCCTTGCCGTCCTTGGCGCCCACCAGGGTCACGAGCTCGCTCAGCGTGAAGCCGAGGCGCTTGCCTTTCAGGATCAGCGCGAGGCGGGTGCGGTCGGCGTCGCTGTAGAGCCGGCGGGTGCCGTCGCGCTTCGGATTCAGCAGGCCCTTGTCCTCGTAGAAGCGCAGCGCGCGGAGCGTGGTGCCGAAATCGCGCGACAGTTCGCCGATGGTATGGAGCCGCTCGGCCTCCAGCGCGCGCGGGCGCAGCATCGGGGCGGCCGGCAGCTCGTGCGCGCCGGTCAGGTCATGGATCGAAGTCTCGATGGTCATGTTGGCTTTCCCGCAGTCGAATGGGGCGATCAACCCATGTTCGATCAGCCAACGGTTTAGCCGCGCCGCGGCCCCACCGGGAGAAACGCGACCTCCTGTTAGGGAAAGTAACGGTTACATGGCGCGCAATCCCAAGCATCAGCGGCGGGATTAACACCTCGTTTACCATGTTGGCCGGATGCTCACTTGTACGAATCACCGCAATGCGGCGATGGTAAAAGGGTGCTGCGTATGCCGTTCCCTTTTGCCACGAGGAGGCGGGCATGGAGCGCGTTGCGCGTGCGGCGCGGGCAGATACGGCCATCCGCTCGGCCATCTACCGGGACCTGAGCCGGCAGCTGGGCGACGAATTTGATCCGGACACGCCCGCTTGGGATCTGGAGCGTGAGCGGCCGTCCTCGGTGGACGCCATGCGCACCGACATGGACGCGCTGCGCGAGCGGCTGGCCCAGGCGGCGCCGCGCCGGGCGGTCCTGGAAATGGACCGGGCGATCTCGCTGTTGAACCGCCGCTTCGAGGAAATGCGGGTGGCCGGGGAATCGGCGCGCACCAAGGAGAGCCTCGCCATCGGCGAAGAGCTCGGCAAGCTGCGCGCCGCGCTCGGACGCCATGGCGCGGCCGGAGCCGTCTCCCGCCGCCGGGCCCAGGCTCGGCGACCTTGCCGATGTCGCCCGCCTCTGCGCCGAGAAGCGCGATCTGCTGCTGAAGCACGCGGTGGAGCACCAGTTGCGCCCGGTGCATATGGAGGACGGCCGCATCGAGGTCTCGCTGGTGCCGGGCGCCCCGGCGACCGTCATCCAGGACCTCTCGCGCAAGCTCTCCGAATGGACCGGGCGGCGTTGGCTCGTCTCCCTCGCGAGCCGCGAGGGCGGCCCGACGCTGGCGGAGGAGGACGCCGCCCGCAAGGCCGAGCGCGAGGAGGGCATCAAGGCCCATCCTCTGGTTGCTGCCGTGTTGGCCCGCTTTCCCGGCGCCGAGGTGGTGGACGTGCGCTCCAGAGCCGACCCCGCCGAGATCGCCGGCGCGGAGGCCCTGCCCCCCATGGAGGAGGACGTCCAGATGGGGCCGGGACCGGACGACGAGATCGAATATTGAGAATGGGAGGCGAGAGCCGATGCGCGACCTGATGGGCATGATGAAGCAGGCCAAGGAGCTTCAGGACCGCATGCAGCAGATGCAGGCGGAAATGGAGACCATCGAGGTGGGCGGCTCCGCGGGCGGCGGCCTCGTCAACGTCACCGTCACCGCCAAGGGCGAGTGCAAGGCGGTGCGCATCGATCCCTCGCTGGTGAAGCCGGAGGAGACCGAGATCCTGGAGGACCTCATCGTCGCCGCTTTGGCGGACGCCCGCGGCAAGGCCGAGCGGGTGATGCAGGAGAAGATGCAGGCGCTCACCGGCGGCCTCGCCCTGCCACCGGGCCTGAAGCTGTTCTGACGGGCGCGCCCTACCGCTCCCAGCGCAGGCCCTGAAGGCGCGGATCGGCGGCGAACGCCTGGCGCCCGAAGGCGAGGTGCTGGCGCGGGAACTCGCAGACCGCGGCGACGCCGGAGCCACCGACGCGGATGTGCCAGGTGCGCCGCTCCGCCGGCTCGCGGCAGGCGAAG
>NZ_JBNFNU010000225.1:0-6869 GCF_057364445.1 Xanthobacter sp. BG11Y11_SDJG | reverse complement strand
GTCGTGGCGTCGTGCGCGCGGCGTCGTCGACCGTCGCCCGGCGGCCTGCCCCGACTGCCCGACCCTGCTCGACCTGATCCGCGCGGACGGCCTGGAGCGCGCCCGCGCCGCCGTCGCCGGCGCGGCGCCCGACTTCGCCCTCGCCGATTTGGTGCTGGAGCCGCCGGTGATCGCGCCGCAGAAGATCTGGTGCATCGGCGTGAACTATGCCGACCGCAACGCCGAATACAAAGACGGCTCTGAGGCGCCCAAGTATCCGAGCCTGTTCGTGCGGTGCGCCACCTCCTTCGTCGGCCACGGCGTGCCGGTGGAGCGGCCCTTCGTCTCCACCCAGCTCGACTATGAGGGCGAGATTGCCTTCGTGATCGGCAAAGCCGGACGGCATATCTCCCGCGCGGATGCGCCGGGGCACATCTTCGGCCTCACCCTGGCCAATGAGGGCACGATCCGCGACTGGCTGCGCCACGGCAAGTTCAACGTCACCCAGGGCAAGAACTTCGACCGCTCCGGCAGCATGGGGCCGTGGATCGTCACCGCCGACGAGCTGGATCCCCTCGCCACGCTGGAGCTCACCACGCGGGTCAACGGCGAGGTGCGCCAGCACGACACCACCGACCGGCTGATGTTCCCGTTCGACGCCATCATCGCCTATCTCTCCACCTTCGCGACCCTGATGCCAGGCGACGTGGTGCTCACCGGCACGCCCACCGGGGCCGGCGTGCGCTTCGATCCGCCGCGCTGGCTCGCGCCCGGCGACGTGGTGGAGATCGATGTTCCGGGCATCGGCACCCTCGCCAACGGCGTCGTCGACGAGGTGCGCCCATGACCGGCAACACGACGACCGGCAATGCGCTGGCCCGACCCGCGCTCACCCTTACCCCCGCCGACATCGCCGCCGCCGCCCGGCGCCTCGATGGGGCGGAGAAGACGCGGGTGCAGATCCGCCAGTTCAGCCTCGACTGGCCGCAGATCACCATCCCCGACGCCTATGCCATCCAGCACGCCTGGATGGAGCTGAAGGCGTCCCAGGGCCGCATCGTGCGCGGCCACAAGATCGGCCTCACCTCGAAAGCCATGCAGGCGGCGGTGAAGATCGCCGAGCCGGACTATGGGGTGCTGCTGGACGACATGTTCGTGCCAGAGGGTGGCACGGTCAGCTTCGACGCGCTGATCCAGCCACGCATCGAGATGGAGCTGGCCTTCGTCCTGAAAAGCCGGCTCGCGGGCCGCGGCTGCACCGTCTTCGACGTGCTCAACGCCACCGATTATGTGGTGCCCGCCATCGAGATCCTCGACGCGCGCATCCAGCGGGTCGACCCCGAGACCGGCGCCACCCGCAAGGTGTTCGATACCATCGCCGACACGCCGCCAATTGCGGCATCGTCACCGGCGGCCGGCCGGTGCGCCCGCTCGACGTGGACCTGCGCTGGGTCGCCGGCCTGCTCTACCGCAACGGCGAGATCGAGGAGACCGGCGTCTCCGCCGGCGTGCTCAACCATCCGGCCAACGGCGTCGCCTGGCTGGTGGACCGCCTCGCCGCGTTCGACGTGGCGCTGGAGCCCGGGCACGTGGTGCTTGCCGGCTCCTTCATCCGCCCGGTGGACGTGCGCAAGGGCGACACCTTCCATGCCGATTACGGCCCGCTCGGCCAGGTCACCTGCCATTTCGCGTGAGGCTTCCATGGCACGCACCTCGATCTATGTGGATGCCTTCGGGCACGCCAATCCCATCCCCGCCGCGGCGCGGGTGGGCAACATCCTCGCCTCCGGCATCGTCTACGGGCTCGACCCGGCGACCGGCAAGGTGGCACCGACGCTGGAGGAGCAGTGCGCGCTGATGTTCGCGCACATGCGCACCATCGTCGAGGCCGGCGGCGGCACGGTGGACGACATCGTCAAGATCACCGTGTGGATGGTGGACCGCGCCAACCGCGCGCCGCTCAACAAGGAATGGCTCGCCATGTTCCCCGACCCCACGAACCGGCCGGCGCGGCAGGCCATGCAGGCGGTCGAACTGGGCAACGGCATGCTGATCCAGCTCGATTTCATGGCGGTGATCGGCGCCTGAGGCGCCAGCCGCGCAAGGAGGCCCAAGGTGCCCGATTATCTTCCCTTCGATCCCAATCCGCGCCCGGCCCATAGCCCGCCGCCCGCCAATGCCTGCGACAGCCAGTTCCACGTGTTCGGCGATCCGGCGCGCTATCCGGTGCGCCCCGGCGCGGTCTACGAGATGCCCACCGCCACCATCGAGGCGGGGCTCCACATGCACCGCACGCTCGGCATCGCGCGCGGCGTGATCGTGCAGGCGACCACCTACGGCGCCGATCACAGCGTGGTGGTGGACGCGCTGAAGGTGGCTGGCCCCAACTATCGCGGCTGCGCCAATGCCGCGGTGTTCACGCAGGCGAGCGATGCCGCGCTCGCCGACCTCGATGCCGCCGGCATCCGCGGCGCCCGCTTCTCCCGCCAGGGCCTGGGGCCGAGCCTCTCGGAGGCCGAGTTCAAGGCCGCTCTGGCGAAGACGCAGGAACTCGGCTGGTATGCGAAGGTGCAGCCGGAGGCCTCGGGCGTCGCCGCGCAGATCGCTCCGTTCGAGGACCTCGCCGTGCCGGTGGTAATCGACCACATGGGCCGCCCCGACGTCGCCCGCGGCCTCAAGGACCCGAGCGTCCTCAAGGTGCTGGAGCTTCTGAAGCGCGGCAACTTCTACGTGATGCTCTCGCTCGGCGAGAAGATCTCCAAGGCCGGCCCGCCCTGGGCCGATCTCATTCCCATCGCCCGTGCCTATATCGAGGCCGCGCCGAACCGAATCATCTGGGGCAGCGACTGGCCGCACCCGGTGTCGGTGAAGCAGCCGCCCAATGAGGGCGACCTGCTGGAGCTGCTGTACAGCTTCACGCGCTCCGACGAGGAACGCAGCAGGATCCTGGTGGAGAATCCGGCACGCCTGTTCGGCTTCCCGGCCTGAACCGAGCCGGCGCGCGCAGGTGCCGGGCAATTCGACGCAGCGTATCGCACCCCTGGACCGAGACGGGCGTTTCGGTCCAGGCTGTCGACCCGTGGCGTTGAGTGGATGAGCCGGTCATGCCGATCTGGAAGCCCAAGCCGAGCCGAGCGCAGGCGCGCCATGCCTGGCCGGCGGCCGCGATCGCGGTCGTCGTTGCCGCGCTCGTCTTGGCCGCGCTCGCCGTGGCCGCGATCGCTCCGGCCTCAGGCCAGACGGCGCCCCCGGAACCCATCCGGCTGCAGATCGTCGGCGGCCTGGCGCGCGTGACGCAGTTCACGGACTTCGAGCAGCCCTTCTGGAAGAAGGAGATCACCGAGCGCTCGGGCGGTCGCATCGTCGCCGACATCACGCCGCTCGACAGCGGCGGCCTGCGCGGGCAGGAGATGCTCCAGCTCATGCGGCTCGGCGTGGTGCCGTTCGGCAGCGCGCTGCTGTCCGTGGTTGCGGGCGACGAGCCCGAACTCAACGCGGTCGATCTTCCCGTGTTGAGCCCCGACATGGCGACGCTGCGCCGCTCGGTGGCGGCCTATCGCGGGCACCTCGCGCAGGTGCTGCGCGAGCGCTACGACATCGTGCTGCTGGGCGTCTACGCCTATCCGGCCCAGGTGCTGTTCTGCAAGGCGCCGTTCGCGAGCCTCAACGACATGAGCGGACGCCGGGTCCGCACCTCGTCCGTCGGCCAGTCGAGCCTGATGACAGCGCTCGGCGCCATCCCGGTGGTCCTGCCGTTCGCCGAGAGCGTGCAGGCGCTGCGGGATGACGTGGTGGACTGCGTCGTGACCGGAACGCTCAGCGGCTACGAGATCGGCCTTCCGGACGTGACCACCCATGTGCATGCCATGGCCATCAGCTGGGGGCTGTCCTTCTTCGGCGCCAACGTCGCGGCGTGGCAGGCGCTGCCGGAGGATGTCCGGGAGATCATCCGCACCGGCGTCGCCGACCTGGAGCAGCGCATCTGGGCGCAGGCGGAGTCCGATACCGGGCGCGGCCTTGCCTGCAACACCGGCGCGGCGGCCTGCGCCGGCCGACTGGCCCGGCCGATGACCCTGGTACCGACATCGCCGGACGATGATGCCCGCCGGCGCAAATTGATCGAGGAATTCGTTCTTCCGCAGTGGGTTGAGCGCTGCGGACCGGCTTGCGCAGACGCCTGGAATGCCTACCTTTCCAAAGTGCACTCGGTGCCCGTCAAGTCCGAGTGAGTCTGCGTCCCCGGTTCACATCGCGCGATGATCTGGCACCGCCTCAAGCTGACCGTCGTCGCCGGGACAATCCTGATCCTGGCCATCCTGGCTGCTGGGACGGCGCTCCTCGTGCTGCGCTGGGAGGAGGCGACCCGCCGCGCCGCGGACGCGGCCCTGGAGCGCTCGGCGCAGGCGGTTGAAAATGCGCTGAACCGCCAGTTGCTCCAGGTGCACGGCGCCCTGGCCAGCCTGCCGACCCTGCTCGCCGCGGCCAAGGCCTCGCCCCAGAGCCCGCTCGCCGCAGAGCTGCTGCGCGGCCTCAACTTCCAGACCCTGGCGTTCCGCGACCTGATGCTGGTCGCGCCCGACGGCGCCATCCTCGCCTCGGCGCGGGCGCGCGGCGGGCGCCGCACGCTGCGGCTCTCCGGTCGGATCCGGGCGGGGGATGCGGCAACGCTGGAGGGCCCGGTGCGCAATCCGGTCACCGGGGAATGGTCGATCTACCTCGTGCGCGCGGTCCCCGCCTGGGACGGGGTGCGCGCCGTGGCCGAGGTTCCCGTCCTCACCCTGATGCGGCTCCTGGCCGAGACCGGGGTCGATCCCGGCGTGCGGATCCAGGTGGAGCGGCCCAACGGCCAGCTGGTGGGCTCGCTCCCGCATGACGAGGTCGACACCGGCGTCGTCCGCCCCGGCGCGCTGGGCATGCGCAATCCGGACGGGGTGGTCTTCGTCGCTGCGGCACCGGACGGCGGCGACCTGCTGGCGGTCGTGCGGGCCACTCTGCACGGCGACCTCCGGGTGGTGCTCTCGACCCGCCTCGACGGGGTGCTCGCGCCCTGGGCGCCGCGATAGCGCGCGCGTGGTGGCCGCCGCCGCGATCGGCGGCTGCTGGTCGCCGCCTTTGCTGCCGCGCTGGTGCTGGCGCTGCGCCAGCGCGAGCAGGCCGAGGCCGAGCGCGCCCGGTCGGCGGCCGTCCTCGCCAACGCCGTGGAGGCCATGTCCGACGGCTTCGCCATGTGGGACGAGAACGACCGCCTGGTGACCTGCAATCACCGCTACCGCGACCTGTTCCCGCGCATCTCCGCGTTCCTGAATAGGGGCGAACGCTTCGAGGACATCCTGCGCAAGGGCATCGAGGTCGGCCAGTATCCCGAGGCGGCGGCGGACGTCGAGGCGTTCGTTGCCGAGCGCATGCATTGGCACCGCACCGGCACTGGCGGCATCGAGCGCCTGCTGCCGGACGGCCGCTGGGTGCTGATGACCGAGCGGCTGACGGCCGACGGCGGCATCGTCGGCATCCGCACCGACGTCACCGAACTCAAGACCGCGCTCGCGGAACTCGCGGAGGCCAATGCCCGCGCCAATGAGGCGGCGGCGGAGGCGCGGCGGCAGAACATCGCGCTCCGGGAGCGCGAGAGCCGCATCCGCTTTCTCGCCCACCACGACGATCTCACCGGTCTGCCCAACCGCATCCTGTTCCGCGAGCGCGTGGCGGAGGCCCTGGAGAACGCCCTCGCGCAGGACAGCCAGCTGGCGTTGCTTTATCTCGATCTCGACCGGTTCAAGGACGTGAACGACACGCTGGGCCATCCGGTGGGGGACGCGCTGCTGCGGGCGGCGGCCGAGCGGCTCACCTCCTGCGTCGCCTCGCCGGAACTGGTGGCGCGCCTGAGCGGCGACGAGTTCGCGGTCATCAACCTCGCGCCGCGACAGCCGCAGGCGGCCGAGGACCTGAGCCGCCGCATCATCGCGGTTCTGGCCGAGCCTTACGTGGTGCTGGGGCATGCGATCTCGATCAGCGTGAGCGTCGGGATCTCGGTGGCGCCGGCGGCGGGGGCGGATGCGGACACCTTGCTCAAGCATGCCGACCTCGCCCTCTATCAGGCGAAGGGCCGCGGGCGGGGGACGCAATGCGTGTTCGCGCCGGAAATGGACGTGCACCTGCGCGCCCGGCTGGAGATGGAGCTGGACCTCAGCCAGGCGCTGGCCAAGGGACAGCTGGAGCTGGCCTATCAGCCGATCTTCGCGGTCGCGTCCGGCCGGCTCTGCGGCTTCGAGGCGCTGCTGCGCTGGAACCATCCTCGCCGCGGCCTGATCGATCCGGCAACCTTCGTGCCGCTGGCCGAGGAATCGCGCGCCATCGTCGAGATCGGCGCCTGGGCCATGCGCGCGGCCATGCTGGATGCGGCGGCGCTGCCCGCCCATCTGCGGCTGGCCATCAACCTCTCTCCGGTCCAGATCGGCTTCGGCAACATTGTCGCGACCGTGCGCGGCGCGCTCGCCGAAACCGGCATTCCGCCGGGGCGGATCGAGCTCGAGATCACCGAAACCGCCCTCTTCGCCAACGACCAGCCCAACCTCGAAATCCTGCACGGCCTGCGCCAGGCGGGGGTGCGGATCGTGCTGGATGATTTCGGCACCGGCTATTCGAGCCTCGCGCGCCTGCGGCTGCTGCCGCTCGACAAGATCAAGATCGACCAGTCGTTTGTCCACGACGCCGGGTCGCAATCCTCCAGCGAGGCCATCATCGAGGCCATCGCGTCGCTCGCCGGCCGCCTCGGCATGGCCACCACCGCCGAGGGCATCGAGACGGCCGAGCAGTGGCAGATGGTGCGGCGGGCGCGGTGCACGGAAGCCCAGGGCTTCCTGCTGGGCAGGCCGTGTTCCGCGCGGGAGGCG
>NZ_JBNFNU010000224.1:0-6896 GCF_057364445.1 Xanthobacter sp. BG11Y11_SDJG | reverse complement strand
GATGCGCTGTGCTCTCGGCGCCGCGCGCTGCTGCGCGCGCGCCGCGCGGCGCGGCCCAGGGCGTGGTGAAGTCGGTGCACGGCGCTGGCAGATTCGCTGCGACACGCCGCCCGGCGCGCAGGGCGAACAGTGCGTGCTGCTCCAGTCGGTGTTCGCCGACGACCGCCCCAATGTGGGTCTCACCGTGATCGTGCTGCGCACCGCCGACCAGAAGAGCCGCCTGCTGCGCGTGCTGGCGCCGCTCGGCGTGCTGCTGCCCGCCGGGCTCGGCCTCAAGATCGACGACCAGGACGTGGGCCGGGCCGGCTTCGTGCGCTGCCTGCCCAATGGCTGCGTCGCCGAGGTGGTGATGGACGATGCGCTGGTCAACCGCCTTAAGACCGGCAAGCAGGCCATCTTCATCATCTTCCAGACCCCCGAGGAAGGCATCGGCGTGCCGCTGTCGCTGAACGGATTCGCCGGCGGCTTCGACGAATTGAAGTGAGGCCGCGCGCAGCCGGCGCCGTGCGCCCCTCCCGGGGTTGCCCTCGCCCCTGCCGGGCCGGTCATTCGCCCCGACATCGCCCCGCGCTTCGCCCGGTGGCATGATGCGCCTTCGGCCGTGCGGGGCATCGGGATCCGATCCGGCCGCAAGCCTCGGCTTGGCCGCAGGACGGGCTTGGTTTGGACATGCTTGCTGACCAAAAGGGTTCGGGGGCCGGCGCGATCAGCGAAGGAATGCGGGGATGCATGGGGAAGACCATGAGCTGTTCATTGCGGCGCTGGCCTTTCTCAGCGCCGCGGTGATCGCCGTGCCGGTGGCGCGGCGCCTCGGCTTCTCCCCCGTTGTGGGCTACCTGCTGGTGGGCATCGCCATCGGCCCGGTGGGCTTCAACGTCGCCAACCCCACCGTGGTCTCCACCGTCGCCGAGCTGGGCGTGGTGATGCTGCTGTTCCTGATCGGCATCGAGCTGAAGCCGTCCCACATCCTGTCCATGCGCCGCTACATCTTCGGTCTCGGCGCCGCGCAGCTGCTGGTGACGACCACCCTGTTCGCGCTGCTGGCGTCGTTCGGGCTCGGCTTCGGCCTTGCCGCGGCGGTGGTGAGCGGCGCGGCGCTCTCCATTTCGGGCACCGCCATCGCGCTTCAGCTGCTCGGCGAGCGCGGCGACCTCGCGGCGCCCTATGGGCAGCGCACCTTCTCGATTCTCCTGTTCCAGGACATGGCCGTGGTGCCGCTGCTGGCCCTGGTGCCGCTGCTGGCGCCCGGCTCGGCGGAGACCGCAGTCGATCCGACGGCCACCGTGCTCAAGGCCCTTGGGGCGGCCGCGGCGATCGGCATCATCGTGGTCTCGGGCCGCTTCCTGCTCAACCCGATCTTCCGGGTGCTCGCCCGCTCCGGCGCCCGCGAGGCGATGACGGCGGCGGCGCTGCTGGTGGTGCTTGGCGCCGCCGGGCTGATGCAGCTCGCCGGCATGTCCATGGCGCTGGGCGCCTTCCTCGCCGGCCTGCTGTTGTCGGAGAGCACCTTCCGCCACGAGATCGAAGCCAATCTCGACGGCTTCCGCGGCCTGCTGCTGGCGCTCTTCTTCATGAGCGTCGGCATGTCCTTGAATCTCGTGGTGGTGGGCGAGCATGTGGGCGCGCTGCTGGTCGCCACGCTGGCCGTGGTCGGCATCAAGAGCGTGGTGGCCTATGGCGTGTTCCGCCAGGACAACATCGCGCCGGCCGAATCGCTGCTCGCCGCGGTGGCGCTGACGCCGGCGGGCGAGTTCGCCTTCGTGCTGTTTCCGCTTGCGCTCGCCACCGGCATCCTCAAGGGGCCGCAGGCCGACCTGCTGATCGCGCTCGCCGCCCTGACCATGATCGCCGGCCCGCTGCTGTTCGCTTTGGTCGGGCGCCTCGCGCCGAAGATCGCCCGCCGCACGGCGCCGCCCGAGCCCGAGCCGGACGACTTCACCGAGGCGGACGGCTCGGTTCTGGTGATCGGCTTCGGCCGCTTCGGCCAGATCGTCGCCCAGTGTCTGCTGGCGGAGGGGGTGAGCGTCACCATCATCGACAACGACGTGGAGATGATCCAGTCGGCGGGCCGATTCGGCGTGCACATCTATTACGGCGACGGCACCCGGCTCGACGTGCTGCGCGCTGCCGGCGCAGAGCAGATGGAGGTGATCTGCGTCTGCGTCGACGACAAGGAGGACGCCGACCGCATCGTCGATGTCGTCCGCACCTCCCTCCCCGGGGTACGGCTCTATGTCCGCGCCTTCGACCGGGTCCATTCCATGGACCTGCTGCGCAAGGGCGTCGACTTCGAGATCCGCGAAACCCTCGAATCGGCGCTGGCCTTCGGCGGCCGCACGCTGGAGGCGCTCGGCGTCGCCGCTCCGGCCGCCGCCGCGCGGATCGCCGACGTGCGGGTGCGCGATCGCCGCCGGCTGGAACGCCAGCTGGAAGAGGGCATCTTCGCACCGACGATCTGTGGACCAAGCGCAAGGTGGAGCCGGAACCGCTCACCCTGCCCGAAAAGCCGCGCGGCCGATCAATCCGGAGGCGCAGGACATCCTCACCCACGAGACCGAATTCTCGGGCTGAGGCCGGCCGCTCGCCGGCGCGGCGCGGCGCAGCGGACGTGGCACAATGCGCCTGCGATCCATTCGTGATTTCGGCAGAAGCATGGCGTAAGGTTGGGGCGGCGGATGAGTCCGCCCGCATCGGGCCGTTGCCCGGCACGCAGAGATGGGTCGGAGCGGAGGACCGTGGCGGAACGGCCTTCGAGAAGAACCCGCTCCGACGGAGGCCGCCATGGACGCGTTTCTTCGCATGTTGACCGCAGCCCAGGGCGGACAGGGCATGGAGGCGCTGGCGCGGGCCTACGGCTTGTCGCTCCAGCAGGCGCAGGCCGCGGCCGAGGCCATGATCCCGGCCTTCTCGGAGGGCTTCCGCCACGCCACCCAGTCCCCGGAGGCCATGGGCCTGCTGATGACGATGATGGCGAACGGCCCCTATGGCGCGCTCTACGCCCAGCCCGCCGCCCCCTCGGAACTGACCCGCGCCGGCCAGCAGGCGCTCGACGCGGTGTTCGGGCCGGGCGAGGTGAGTCGCGCGGTGGCCAATCAGGTGGCCGCGTCCACCGGCCTCGGCGTGGCCGTGGTGCGCCAGATGATGCCGGCCTACGCCACCCTCATGGTGGGCGGGCTGTCGCGCTCGCTGGCGGCATCGGGCGCCCTGCAGCAGATGCTGGCGGCCATGCTGGGCCGCATGCCCGGTGCGGAGCCGCCGCGCGCCGCGCCGCCGCCCCGCACCGGCAATCCCTGGATCGACGCCCTCCTCGCCTTCTCGGCGCCGGAGAAGCAGGCGCCCTCCACCGGCAATCCTTGGGCCGACGCCTTCGCCCGCTCGATGATGCGCTATGCCCCGCTCGGCTCCCCCTGCGCCGTCCGCCGCCGCAGTTCCGGCAATGCCTGGCAGGATGTGGTGAACGCCATGGCGAACACGATGGCGCAGATGGGACAGATGGGGGAGCCGGCGAGCGGCGCGCCCGCCCTGCCGCCGCCGCGCGACGCGGAGGCCGCGGCCGGATCGGCCGGTCCGTTGCCGTTTCAGGACTTCTTCGCGCAGATGTTCGCCCAGGGCTTTCCGCCGCGCCTGCCCGGTGCCG
The DNA here is from genome assembly GCF_057364445.1 of Xanthobacter sp. BG11Y11_SDJG. Lineage (NCBI taxonomy): Bacteria > Pseudomonadati > Pseudomonadota > Alphaproteobacteria > Hyphomicrobiales > Xanthobacteraceae > Xanthobacter > Xanthobacter sp. BG11Y11_SDJG. The sequence continues at coordinate 3,259 of NZ_JBNFNU010000224.1, read as the reverse complement.
ACGAGGAGCGCCCGCGCTACACGTTCCCGGACTATTGGCTGGACATGATGAACCCGTCCGCGGCCGATCCGGCCGGCGGCAAGGTCGCCGTGCCGGGCCCGAGCCCGAGCGAACCGGGCATCAAGCCCCGGGAACCGGGCGCCAAGCCCAAGGAGCCGGGCGGCTCGGGGAAGTAGCGCGGACAAAGGATCGGGCCGCCGCGGCTCTTCTCAGCCCGCGGGCGGCCCGCACATCGAACAGGACACGTCTGGATGAAAAGTGGCCCGCGCCGGTTGCGGACGGCGCGGGCCAGGCGCGGCGGAGCCGAGGGCATGCCCGCCGGTTGGGTGGAAAACGCGGCCCGCCCTCAGGAGGGGCGGGCGGCGCGCGCAAGCCGGCCGCGGCCCGGCCGGCTCGTTGGCGCGCAGAGCCAGGGTCTGGGTCGGATCCGACAGCAGCGGGCCGGCGGTGGCGTCGCGCAGGTCGGAGCGCGTCAGACCGATGTCGGACAGCATGTGGTCGTCGAGCCCGGCCAGCTCGTTGAGGGTGCGGCGGCGTTCCATCGCGCGGCCGATGCCGGCCGCAGCTTTCACGCCGGTGCCCAGGGTGCGCGCAAAGGCGAGCATGAGGGCGGCCACGAGTTCGCCCACGGGGGCGACGGCAGAGCTGCGGACTTCACCATGGATACTCATCTTCATCTCCATCACCGCGTGTCGGCGCCCGCCCGTCTTTTCGGCAAACCGTGGCCTCCCAAGCCACCCGATTCCGCGCCCACGCTGAGGTGAGGCCTTTGTGCCTTGCAGCAATGAATCACGCTAGCGAATGTTTTTCATCTCACTTATCATCGATAATGATGAGTTGACGGGCGCTCGGACAGTGGCCCGGGCAGAGCGTGGCGCAGCAAGGGGATGGCGCTGGCGCCTAGGAAACGACCGGGAGACATTCATGAGCATCCTCCTCGATCCCGATCAGCTGCGGACCTTCGTGGCCATCGCGGAAACCGGCAGCTTCACGCGCGCGGCGGAGGTGGTGCACAAGACCCAGTCGGCGGTCTCCATGCAGATGAAGCGCCTGGAGGAGCGGGTCGGGCGGCCGATCTTCACCCGGGACGGGCGCGCCTCGCGCCTTACCGAGGATGGCGAGCGCCTGCTCGACTATGCCCGGCGCATCGTCAAGCTGAACCTCGAGGCGGTGGCGAGCTTCACCGACACGGCGCTCTCGGGCCGCGTCTGCCTGGGCGTGCCGGACGACTATGCCGACCGCTACCTGCCGGACATCATGGCGCGCTTCTCGCGCACCCACCCCTCGGTGGAACTGACCGTGATCTGCGAGCCCACGAGCGACCTGGTGCCGCGTGTCGCCGCCGGCAGCATCGACATCGCCATCATCACCAACACCGAGACTTCCGCCCGCAACGCATTGGTGATCCGCCGCGAGCGGCTCATGTGGGTGTCGTCGGCGCGCCATGCGGTGCATCTGGAGACGCCGGTGCCGCTGGCGCTGGGGCGGCCCACCTGCGAATGGCGCGCGCTCGCCATCGCCCGGCTGTCGGGGGCGGGGCGCAGCCACCGGGTGCTCTACACCAGCCCCAACAGCGGCGCGGTCTCGGCCGCCGTGCTGGCGGGGCTCGCCGTGTCGGTGTTCCGGAATCGGCGCTGCGGCCCGGCATGCGGGTGCTCGGCACCGGCGACGGCTATCCCTCGCTGCCGCCGTGCGAGATCGGCCTGCTGCGCAGCCGCCACGAGCCCTCGCCGATCGCCGACGCGCTCGCCCACCACATCATCCAGGGGCTCGACAACCTGACCGAGGCCGAGGCGGCCCAGTAGGCGCGGCGCCAAGGCGGCGTCAGTCGCCCGCCTTGGGGAACACCATGCCCGACAGCCGCGCCACCACCACCGGGTGACGCGCCATCAGGGTGTGGAGCTCGTTCTCCTCGATCACCAGCACCTTGGCCTTGGTGGCGGCGCGCACCATGAGGTGGTCGGTCGCCGCGCCGGAGGCGACGCCGAACACCCCGCCCGGCCCCAGGCGCTCGACGCCGTCGGGATGCTCCACCTCCACATAACCCTCCAGCACCACATAGAGGTGGCCGGTCTTCTCCCCCCGGCGCACCACCAGGTGACCGCGGTCGAAGCTGCGCGAATGCAGCACCGGCAGCAGCGCGCCCAGGGCCTTGGCGTCGAGGTCGGTGAACGGGGCGAGGCGCGAGACCATGGAGAAGGTGACGACGAAATTGTGCTGCGCGATCACCTCCGAGAACGAGGTGGCGATGATGGCGATGGGCAGCGCCAGCATCACCAGGCCCGAGATCATGGTGATGCCGCCGATCACCCGCCCGAGCGCCGTCACCGGCACCACGTCGCCGTAGCCCACCGTGGTGAGCGTGGTGATGGCCCACCACATGGCCGCCGGGATGGAGCCGAACTGCTCCGGCTGCACCTCGCGCTCGACCAGATACATCAGCGTCGCCGCGGTGAGCACGCCGGAGGCCAGGATCAGCAGGCACGAGAACAGCGCGTAGCGCTCGCGCTTGATGGCGAGGAACAGCGCGTTGAAGCCCGACGAATAGCGCGCCAGCTTGAGGAAGCGCAGCAGGCGCAGCACCAGCAGCCCGTGCAGCTCGTAGCCCGCGAACAGCGAGCCGGCCAGCGGCGCGATGGCCAGCAGGTCGATGAGGGCGAACGGCGTGAGGGCATAAGAGAGGCGCGCCTTCCAGGGCGGCAGGCCGCGTCGCAGGGGATGCTCCGGCGCCACCCACAGCCGCACCAGATACTCCACCACGAAGACCGCAAGGCACGCGTGCTCGATGGCCTCGAATGCGACGCCGTCCCGCAGCCCCAGGGACTGCACCGTGCCGAGCACGGCGATGACCACGCTGAGCAGAATGATCGCGATCAGGGCGAAATGCAGCGCATCGGCGAGGGGATCGCCCGGCACGTCGCGCTCCAGGAGGTCGAACACCCGCCGGCGCATGCTCCTGTGGTCCATGCCGCATCTCCCGCGGACGCGGCGCGACGGCCCGCCCGGTTCCCACCCGCATGCTTGGTGTTTAATGCTGATTCGCCCGCCGGGACACGGGTCCCCTCACCCTGAGTCTCCCGTGAGCTTGGCGCGCTCGGCCTCGCGCGCCTCGGCGATGCGCGCGCTCACCACCTCCTCCGGCAGGCCCAGCGCCTCCAGCAGCCGGCCGGCGAGCTGGAGGCTCGCCTCCACGGTCTCGGGGAATGACGCCGGCGACGCCCAGCGCGCCGAGCCGGCGGGGCATGGGCGGCATCGCGGG
>NZ_JBNFNU010000223.1:0-6927 GCF_057364445.1 Xanthobacter sp. BG11Y11_SDJG | reverse complement strand
CGGTCCATCGCCGGCCTCGGGACGCCTCGGGAGGCCGGCCGGGAGCGCGCATGCTGGGCTGATCGCGGCGCTGGGGCTCCGCCTCGGGCTCCTCGCGGCGGCCCACATTCGCGAGGCGCTGGAGCAGGCTCATGCGCTTCTTGTCGCCCTGGCCGTCGGCCGGGGCCTCGCCCCGCTGGGCGCGAATCTAGTTCTGGGCCGGCAGCGGCAGTTCCTCCAGGCGCGGCATGCGCGGCGGGCGGGGGGCGCTGGCCCTGCGGCGGGGATGTAAGGGGCGAAGTCGTCCTCCACCGGCGCCGGCGTCTCGGCGGCCGGCTCGGGCTCGACGAAGAAGGAGGGCTTGGGCGCCGCCTGGCGGATGGTCACGTCGTCGATGGCGACGGCGGACCGCTCCTGAACCCGCGGCTGGCGCACCGGCTCGGGCGCGAACGCATCGGGCTGGTCGACGAGGCCGGCGGCCTCCGCTTCGAGGCCGATCAGATCTTCGGCGGAGATGGCCGCCACCGCGCTGCGGATCTGCGCCTCGCGGCTCGCCTCCACGGCGGCGCGGCCGGCATTGGACATCTTGCGGCCCTGCAGATCGGGGAACCGGTCGGACGGGATCACCTGCTCGGGGATCACCGCCGGATCGATGCCGGTGGCCACCACGCTGACGCGGATGATGCCTTCCAGGCCCTCGTCGAAGGTGGCGCCGAGGATGATGTTGGCGTCCGGGTCCACTTCCTCGCGGATGCGGGTCGCCGCCTCGTCCACCTCGAACAGGGTCAGGTCCTTGCCGCCGGTGATGGAGATCAGCAGGCCGCCGGCGCCGCGCATGGAGGTCTCGTCCAGCAGCGGGTTGGCGATGGCGGCTTCCGCCGCCTGGAGCGCGCGCTTGTCGCCCGAGGCCTCGCCGGTGCCCATCATCGCCTTGCCCATGTCGCGCATCACGGCGCGCACGTCGGCGAAGTCGAGATTGATGAGGCCTTCCTTCACCATCAGGTCGGTGATGCAGGCGACGCCCGAATAGAGCACCTGGTCCGCCATCGCGAAGGCGTCGGCGAAGGTGGTCTTCTCGTTGGCGACCCGGAACAGGTTCTGGTTGGGGATGACGATGAGCGTGTCGACGCTCTTCTGCAGCTCGTTGATGCCGTGCTCGGCCACCCGCATGCGGCGGGCGCCCTCGAAGTGGAACGGCTTGGTCACCACGCCGACGCACAGGATGCCGAGTTCGCGCGCGGCGCGGGCCACCACCGGGGCGGCCCCGGTGCCGGTGCCGCCGCCCATGCCCGCGGTGATGAACACCATGTGCGAGCCGGAGAGGTGGTCGCGGATTTCGTCCAGAACTTCCTCGGCGGCGGCGCGGCCGACTTCCGGCTGGGAGCCGGCGCCGAGGCCCTCGGTCACCGCCACGCCCATCTGCACCACGCGCTGCGCCTTGGTCAGCGCCAGGGCCTGGGCGTCGGTGTTCGCCACCACGAACTCGACGCCGTTGAGGCCCGCCTCGATCATGTTGTTGACGGCGTTGCCACCGGCGCCGCCCACGCCGAACACCGTGATCCGCGGACGAAGCTCACGAATGTCGGGCATCTGAAGATTGATCGTCATGCTTTTGCTCCGTCGAACCCGACCCTACGCGGCCCGCGCTTGCGAATCGTGCCTGGTTAATTTTTACGGCATCGATCGTTAACCATGTCTAAAAGCTGTCCCTCAGCCAGCGTCCCACCCGGCCGAAATATCCCGGCGCCGTGCCAGTGGCGGCCTGCCGGCGGCGCGGCTCGAAATGCTCGAGGCCCGCCACCTGCGGATAGACGAGAAGGCCCGCCGTGACCGCGAAGGCGGCCCCGCGCGCCGCTTCCGGAAGGCGCGAGACGCCGAGCGGACGGCCGATCCGCACCTGCGGCCCGACGACGCGTGCGACGAGGTCCGGCAGGCCCTGGAGCTGCGCCGCCCCGCCGGTGAGCACGATGCGCCGTCCGGCGTCGGACGCATGGCCGGTCGCTTTCAGCCGGTCGCGAATCAGCTCGACGATCTCCTCGGCGCGCGGGCGCACGATGGTGACAAGGCGCGACTTCGGCACCATGTGCGGCTGGTCGCGCGGCTCGCCGGAGAGCGGCGGCACGGTGAGCATGTCGTGGTCGTCCGAGGACACCGCCACCACGGCGCCGTGCAGCGCCTTCATGCGCTCGGCGTCGGCGAGGCGCGCCGGCAGGCCGCGGGCGACGTCGTTGGTGATGTGCTGGCCGCCGATGGCGATGCCGTCCACGTGGATGCAGTGGCCGCCCTGGACGATGGAGAAGGTGGTGGTGCCGGCCCCCATGTCGATGAGGGTGACGCCGAGCTCCATCTCGTCGTCGGTGAGCGAGGACAGCGCCGCCGCATAGGGCGCCGCCACCATGGCCTCGATGGAGAGGTGGCAGCGCTCGATGCACAGCACGAGGTTCTTCAGCGCCGTCAGGTCGGCGGTGATGACGTGCATGTCGACGCCGAGCTCGCGGCCGAGCATGCCGCACGGCTCGCCGATGCCGCGCCGGCCGTCGAGCGAATAGCCCACCGGCAGCGCATGCATCACCGCCCGGCCGTCGCCGACCCCGTAGGTGGAGGCGGCCTCCAGCACGCGGCGGATGTCGAATTCCTCCACCGCCGGCCCGGCGATGCGCACCGCGGCCTCGTAGTGCTGGGAGGCGAGGCGCCCGCCGGAGACGCCCACCACCACCGAGGCGATCTGCACCCCGGCGGCGCGCTCGGCCATGTCCACCGCCTGGCGGATGGCGAGTTCCGCCTTCGCCATGTCCACCACCGCGCCGCCCTTGATGCCGTGGGCGCGGGTGTGGCCGATGCCGAGCACGTCCACCGCATGGGTGCGGCGCGTGAGCACGTCGGAGGCGCCGCGCGGCTTCAGGCGGGCGATGGCGCACACCACCTTGCCGGTGCCGATGTCGAGCACGCCGACGATGCCGCTCTTGCGCGGCGGCAGCGGACGCATCTTCGGCGCAAAACCCTGGGCGAGCCTGTGCCTGCTCATGTCGCGCCTCCCTTCTTCGCCTTGGCCCGGGCCTTGATCGCCTGGGCGCGGGCGTCCGCCGCCGCGTCGGACAGGCGCACCGCCACGCGGTCGGGAAGGCGCAGGTCGATGATGGTGATGTCGCGGGACAGGAGCTTCTTGTCCCGGTCGAGGTCGGCAAGCTGGGCGAGCGCGCCTTCCAGGCCGTCCTCCGGCAGGCGCACGTCGATGCCGTTGCGCATCTTCAGCGTCCAGCGCCGCTCGGCGACGAGAATGGCGGCGCGCACCTGGTCGGCGATCACCGGCATGCGCGCCAGCGCATCGACGATCCCGCCCACCTGGCGGTCGGCGCCCTCGCCGACGACGATGGGCAGATTGATGTAGCGCGGATCGTCCGAATAAGGGGCGATGATCCGGCCGTCGCGGCCGATCACGTTGATCGCGCCGTTGATCTGCCAGAGCGCGAACGGCACCCGCTCGGTGATCGCGATGTCGATGCGGTCGGGATAGAACTTGCGCACGCTCGCCGACTGGATCCAGGGCATGGCCTCGAGCCGGGTGCGGGTCTCGTCCGCGTGCACGAACAGGATCGAGGTGGACGGCTTGATGCCGGCCGCTTCCAGGATCTCGGCCGGGGTGACGTGGTTCTGCCCGGACAGGTTCACCTGCACCACCTTGAAACCGGCGAGGTTGGCCGCCGCATCGGCGATGTCGAGGCCGATCTCCTTGGCCGCCTCCACATGGCCGCCGATGACCGTGCCGTAGAGCGAGAAGCCGCCGATCACCGCCACGGTCAGCAGGCTCGCGCCGCGCCGGCCGAGGCTGGAGGCGGCGAGGCGCACCGAGAGGCGGCGCAGCAGCAAAGACAGGCGGCTCGCGGGCCGCGGCTCGGGCGGCAGGCGCTTGTGCCGGTCCGCCGGCACCGGCGCAGGACGCGGCGCCGCGGGCCTGTTCGGCTTCAGCGTTGGAGCGACGCGTCCTCGACCATCCATTTGACCAGCTCGCCGAACGATATGCCCGCATGGGCCGCCATATCGGGCACGAGCGAGGTCTCGGTCATTCCGGGTTGGGTGTTGACCTCCAGGCAGACGAGGCCGGAGATGTCCCCGGTGCGCTCGTCGTATCGGAAGTCGGATCGCGACACCCCCCGGCAGCCGAGAGCTCGGTGCGCCGTCACGCTCAACATCCGCACGTGCTGGTAAACTTCAGGTAAAATCCGGGCCGGAAGGATGTGGACCGAGCCGCCGGGCGCATACTTGCTTTCGTAGTCGTAAAACTTATGCGCGGATTCGATCTCGATGACGCCGAGGGCCTCTTCGCCCATGACGCCGCAGGTCAGCTCAAGGCCGGGAATGAAGCGTTCCGCCAGCAGGACCTCGCCGAATGACCAGTCGTCGCGGTGGAGTTCCTGGGGCGGATGGGTCTGGTCCTCGCGCACGATGAACACGCCGAAGCTCGACCCCTCGCAGATTGGCTTCAGCACGTAAGGCGGCTCCATGACGTGGCCGGCCGCCGCCTCGGCGCGCGACACGGTGCGCCCCGCCGCCACCGGCACGCCGGCCGCCGCCAGGGTGATTCGCGCCTGCGCCTTGTCCATGGCGAGCGCCGAGGCGAGCACGCCGGAATGGGAATAGGGGATGCGCAGGATTTCCAGGATGCCCTGGATGGTGCCGTCCTCGCCGGGGCGCCCGTGCAGTACGTTGAGGGCGACGTCGGGCTTCAGGCGGGCCAGCACCTCGGCCACGTCGCGGCCCACGTCGACGCGGGTGACGCGGTAGCCTTCGCCTTCGAGCGCGGCGGCGCAGGCGGCGCCGGACCTCAGGGACACCTCGCGCTCGGCGGACCAGCCGCCCATCAGCACCGCCACGTGTTTCGCCATCTCGTCTCGTCCTTCATGCGCCGCGGGCGCGCCTCGGCCGCTGCCGGCCGGCAGCGCGCATTCGACCGCCGAACCGTTCCCAATCAATAACGACCGCCCCGCCCCGCCATGCCACCGCGCCCTTGCGCCGAGGGGGCGTGCGGCCGATCCCGGCCGGCCAACGCCGCCGCGTCGTGCTAGTCTTGTGGCGACCCACGGCCTTGACCCGGAGGATGCCATGACCGACCAAGCCGACACGGGCGCCCCAGAAGGGCTGCCGCAGGACACCAAGCTCACCCGCACCAAGCAGCGTTGGGCGCAGGAGGGCAAGTTCCTGACCGGGCGCGTCGCCCGGCCGGAGAGCGAGCGCCTGCCGCCGGGCCAGCATTTGGTGAAGGACTGGCCGGTGCTCGATCTCGGTATCCAGCCCATGGTGCCGCCCATGCGCTTCCGGCTCGACGTGTCGGGGGCGGTGGAGAACCCGGTCTCGCTCGACTGGGACGCCTTCCTGGCGCTGCCGCAGAAGCGCTTCGTCAACGACATCCACTGCGTCACCACCTGGTCGCGCTACGACAACAGCTGGCAGGGCGTCGCCACCCACGATCTGCTCGATCTGGTGATGCCTGCGCCCCATGCGGTGGCGGTGATGCTGCATTCGTTCGACGGCTATTCCACCAATCTGCTGCTGGAGGACTTCGCCTCGCCCGACGCGCTGCTCGCCCATTCGTGGGAGGGCGCGCCGCTCACCCGCGAGCATGGCGGGCCCATGCGTCTCGTGGTGCCGCACCTGTATTTCTGGAAGAGCGCCAAGTGGCTGAAGTCCATCGACTTCATCGCCGCCGACCGCGCCGGCTTCTGGGAGGAGCGCGGCTACCACATGCGCGGCGACCCCTGGGCGGAGCAGCGCTACTCCGACGACTGATCGGCCAGCACCGCCGCATCCGCCGCCGCACCTGCCGCGGCGGTGGCCAGCAGCGCGCGCACATTGGCGTCGAGCACGCGGGCGCGCACCGCCGGGTCGGCGATCCACCGGTCGAGCCAGCCGCGCGCTTCGGCGTAGCTCGTGATCTCGGGGTGCTGGGTGAACGGCCAGTCGCTGCCCCACACCACCCGGCCCGGCGCGCGGGCGAGGAATAGCGCGGCCAGTGCCGTCGGGTCCGCCGGAAAGCGGTAGGGCGCCGACAGCTTCACGAACACCTTGGGATCGCCGAGCGCGTCGAGGATGACGTCGAGGCTGGCGCAGTGGCCCGGCGCGGCGGTGAAGGGCCGGCCAAAATGGTCGATCAGCACGGCGACGTCCGCCGCGCTTGCCGCGGGCAGAAGCTGCGCCCATTGCCGGCCCTCGGCATGGATCTCCAGATAGAGGCCGGCCTGCCGCAGGCGCGCGAGGAGGCCGGCATAAGGCTGGCGCGCGAGGTCCGGCGTCGCCGCGCCGATCAAGTTGAGCCGCACGCCCACCGCGCCGCGCGCGGCGAGGGCGCCGAGCGCCGCCGCGTCGATCTCCGGGTCCACCACCACCACCGCCCTCAGGCGCGCCGCGCGCGCGCACCGCGTCCAGCAGGAAGCCGTTGTCGGTGCCGAGGAAGCTCGGCTGCACCAGGATCGCCCCGGCGATGGCGTGCGCATCGAGGTGGCCGAGATAGGCGGACAGGGGCGCGTCCGCCGCCGGGGCATAGCGCGCCCCCGCGATCGCGCCGAGCCGGGTCTCGAACACGTGGGCGTGGGTGTCCACCGCCCCACCCGCAAAGGCCGGGAGCCGGGCCGCCGATCCGCTGTCCTGAACGCCCATCGCATCCTCAGAGGAGATATTTGACCAAACTATTAGTCTTATATATGAATAGAAATCAAGACGCCCTCAAGGCGCTTCCATGCCGCCGATCCGCTGCTCCGGGAGGAGGACCGCCATGCCCACTGGCCGCGCCGCAAGCGAGCCCGCCACCGCCCTCGGCGGCGACGCGCGCCTGCCGCTCTACGAGCGCCTGCGCGAGGCGCTGCTCGCCCGCATCAAGTCCGGCGAGTTCGGCCCCGGCGCCGCCATCCCGGCCGAGGCGGCCATCGCCGCGCAATACGAGGTGGCGCTGGGCAC
>NZ_JBNFNU010000222.1:0-6957 GCF_057364445.1 Xanthobacter sp. BG11Y11_SDJG | reverse complement strand
CGCCGAGGTCGCGCGGGTGGACGATCCCGCCTGGCGCGCCGGCCGTGGCGCGCGCCAAGGCGCTGGAGCCGCTGGTCAAGGGCGAGATCGCCGCGCTCAAGCTCGCCACCGAGCCGCGCCGCCTGCCCGCCCTCACGTTCGCCGACGCCGCCGGCAAGGCCATGAGCCTGAAGGATTTCGAGGGCCGCACGGTGCTCGTCAACCTGTGGGCCACCTGGTGCGTGCCGTGCCGCAAGGAGATGCCGGCCCTCGACACGCTCCAGGGCACGCTCGGCGGCCCGGACTTCGAGGTGGTGGCGATCAATCTCGATACCCGCGACGCGGAGAAGCCCAAGACCTTCCTCGCCGAGATCGGCGTGAAGAGCCTGCGCTATTTCGCCGATCCCGCCACCAAGTCGTTCCAGGCGCTGCGCACCGCCGGCCGGGGCTTCGGCCTGCCCACCACGCTGCTCGTCGACGGCAAGGGCTGCGAGATCGCCTATCTGGCCGGTCCCGCCGAATGGGCGGGGCCCGAGGCGGTGGCGCTGCTGCGGGCCGTCATCGCCGACCGGCGGGCGGAGGTCCGCTGAACGCAAGCGCCTTCGGTCACCCGGTCACGGTCCGTTAACCCTGTTCGTTAACCCTGCCGGTTAACCACGCGTTCATGTGTCGGGCGCCTGCTGGCGCCGATCGCGGCGGCCGGGCAGGTCCCGCATCCATTTAGGTAAGCTTGGCTTAAGCTTCCAGCAACCTTCAGCCGCCACACTGCTGAGCGCGACACCGCAACGGTATCCTGGTATCTTGTTCCCATAGCGGCTGAGGCTCCTGCAGGCCGTGCCGAGTCTATCTCGCGCGCCGCATGCCGGATTCTTTGTCTTGACAATCATTTGTCGTGGCTTCATCGAATTTTTCTGAGATGCTGAGTGGTGGGAACATTGAAAATTCTCTCGATCTTCGGCACACGGCCGGAGGCCATCAAGATGGCTCCGCTGGTTCAGGCGCTTGCGCGTGAGCCGGGGATCGTTTCGCTCGTCTGCGTGACGGGCCAGCATCGCGAAATGCTGGACCAGGTGCTCGATTTTTCGGCATCGAGCCTGATTTCGACCTGAAGCTCATGGTGCGCAACCAGAGCCTCAATGCGCTGACCGGCGCGATCTTCTCGGCCCTCGACCCGATCCTCGACGCGCAGTGCCCGGACCTTGTCCTGGTCCATGGCGACACCACCACGGCCATGGCGGCCGGGCTCGCCGCCTTCCACCGCCGCATCCGGGTGGGGCATGTGGAGGCGGGGCTGCGCACCTATCGCATGGACCGGCCGTTCCCGGAGGAGATGAACCGCCGCGTGGTGGACGTGACGGGCGGGCTCCTGTTCGCGCCGACGGCCGGCTCCAAGGCCAACCTTCTCACCGAGCACGTTGCCGGCGAGATCGTCGTCACCGGCAACACGGTGATCGACGCGCTCAAGGCGACGCAGGCCCGCATCGCCGACGACGCGGCGCTGCGCGCGCGGCTCGACGCCCCCTTCGCGAACCTCGACCCCGCCCGGCGCCTGATCCTTGTCACCGGCCACCGCCGCGAGAGCTTCGGCCAGGGGTTCCGCAACATCTGCGAGGCGCTGCGCACGCTGTCGGAGCGCGACGACGTCGAGATCGTCTATCCGGTGCATCTCAACCCCAATGTCCAGGGCCCGGTGCGCGAGGCGCTGGGCGGGCGGGCGAACATCCATCTGCCCGGGCCGCTCGACTACCTCTCCTTCCAGCGCCTGCTCGGCCGCGCGTACATCGTGCTCACCGATTCCGGCGGCGTGCAGGAGGAGGCGCCGTCGCTCGGCAAGCCGGTCCTGGTCATGCGCGAGGTCACCGAGCGCCCCGAGGCGGTGGACGCCGGAACCGTGCTGCTGGTCGGCACCGACGGGTCGAAGATCCTCGGCGCCGCCCGGCACCTGCTGGACGACGAGGCCGCCTATGCGCGCTTCGCCGCCGCCATCAACCCTTACGGCGATGGCCTGGCCAGCCGCCGCATCGTCGACCGCATCTGCGGCCGGCCCGTCACCGAGTTTTCCGCTGACGCCACCAAGTCCACGGCGGCGCCCACCCTCCGGCCGGCCAACGGCCTCCCCATGATGATGGTCGCGAGAGACTAGAGATGGCATCGCATCACACCCGGCGCGCCACGCGCATCCTGCCCCTTGCCTTTGCGGCCGTCCTCGGACTGGCCGGCACGGCATCGGCCCAATATCCGGTCCAGTATCCGGCACAGCCCCAGCAGCTGCAGGCGCAGTATCCCGGCCAGCCCGCGCCGGTTCAGGCGCAGCCGACGCCGGGTCAATTGCCGGCGCCGGGCCAACTGCCCGCCCCCGGGGCCTATCCCGGCGGCTACGTCACCCAGGCGCCGCCGCCCGCCAACGACGCCATCTCGGCGGCGCTCAGCGAGCGCGCCCGCGACACCCGGGTGACTCGCCGCATCGCCCTCTCCGACCTCGGCATCGAGGGGCCGATCGTGCTCCAGGGCCTCGACGCCCGGCGCGACATCTATCTGCCGGTGCCCGCCCGCGTGCCGCTCTATGACGCGCGCATGGTGGTGGACGCGGACTATATCCGCGGCGACGGCGGCCGCACCACGCTGGTGCTGATCGTCGACGGCAACCCCGTGTTCTCCCGCCGCCTGGAGGGCGACAACGGCTCCACCACCGCCAACCTCGCGGTGGAGGGCAACCCGCGCGACAACGGCTTCGTGCGGCTCGGCCTCGCCTGGTCGTCGGTGATCGGCGAGGACCTGTGCGCCGACGAGCGCGCCATCGGCAACGCGGCCAAGATCCGCCCCGGCAGCCACTTCACCTATTCGTTCGACGCCGGCGCCGTGCGCGACCTGTCCACCGCCTGGAGCGCCCTGCCGGGCGTCGGCGTGATGCTGGTGGCGGGCGGCACGCTCGCCAAGGAAAGCTACGACACCGCCTGGCGCCTCGGCCTCGCGCTCGAGGGCTCGGGCAAGCGCCTCAAGGTCAAGACCCTGCCGGTGGTGGGTGACGAGGTTGACCTCGCCGGCCTCGAGGTGCCCGCCACCCTGCGGGCCATCGCCCCGTTCTCGTCGTTCGTCGGCGGCGGCCGCTACAAGATCAAGGACCTCTCCGAGGTCGGCGCCCTGCTGCTGCTGGGCGGCTCGCCGCTGGCCGCGGACGTGGCGGTGGCCGACAGCGCGCTGCTGACCGGCCTGCGCACCGCGCTCGACGCGGTGGCCGCGCGCCTTGGCGGCGGCAGCCCGGCTCTGGCGGAATGGCGCCAGCGCGCCGCCAGCCTGAGCGCGGCCGTGATCGCACCCGACGAGGTGAGCCTCCAGTCGCTGGCCGGCCAGCCGGTCATCGCCGTCGGCATCAATGCCGGCGCCAAGGCGGCGGACCTGTTCGACGGCTTCTGGCGCAACACCCTGTCCGGCGGCACCGTGAGCGTGCGCACCGCCGCCTCCCCGCCTCTGACCGGCGACAAGCTGCCTCTGTCGAGCCTCGGCGCGGCTGCGGGCAACATCGACGTGCTCTCGCGCGGCGACTGGGTGGTGAACTTCGACCTCGCGGCGGCCACCGGCGGCACCAGCCTGCCGAGCCGGGTCAATCTGAACGTGGCGGCCGCCCCCGGCGCCTCCACTTCCGATCCGGTCGCGGCGGTGTTCCTGAACGACGTGCTGCTCGCCGCCAAGCGCCTGAAGGCGACCGGCGAGCCGGAGCAGATCAGCGCCGCCATCCCGGCCTACGCGCTGGCGGCCCGCAACGTGCTGCGGGTCTCCTTCCAGCGCCAGCCGGTGAGCGACCGCTGCCGCGAGACGCCCCAGGCGTTCCCGGTCTCGGTGCTGCCCTCCAGCAATTTCGAGCTCGGCGGCACCTCGCCCGGCGCGGACTTCCTGGGCGTGATCTCGGCCATGGCCGGCGGCGGCAAGCTGGTGGTGCCCGACACCTATCTGTCGACCCAGAGCCAGAGCCTGCCGCGGGTGGTGCGGGCCGCCGCCGCCGCCGGCCTGCCGGCCGGCACCAGCACCTTCGACGTCGCCCCGGTGGGCTCGCCCTACCGCGTCGCCGGCACCTTCCTGGCCATGGACGTGCCCACCCAGGGCGCCAACCTGAAGGCGCGCGTGGAGGGCGACCGCCTGGTGGTGGGCACCGACGAGCAGTCCCGCCTGCTGGACATTTCCGGCCTCAAGAACGTGGCCCTGGTGCAGGCGCTTCGCGCCGACGCCTATCGTGGTATCCTCTGGCAGAGCGTCGGCTCCGCGGCGGTGACGCCGCAGAAGCCGGTGCGCCTGTCGCGCGGCGACGTGGCCCTGGTGGGCATCGACGGCACGCTGATGGAGATGTCGGCGAGCGGCGCCGCTCCGGGCACCATCCGTTTGCCCGACACCGAGGGCGCCGCCGCCACGCTGCAGCGCCTGTGGCAGAATTCCGCCGACTGGGGCCTGCCGCTCGGCATCGGCGCCGCGGCGCTGTTCTTCCTCCTGCTGGTGCGCGCCACCCAAGTGCGCCGCAGGGGCTGACGAGACCGGACGCCGGCCGAAAAGCCGGCGTCCCTCCTGTACTCCGTTCGAGCCGCCGACGGCGGCGGCTCCCGAGGATCGCAGCCATGGAGCTGTACTGGCCCTACCTTCTGGCGGAATACATCCGCGTCGTCGAATATGTGGCGGCGGTGGTGGCCGTGTTGATCCTCATCTCCTCGCTCGACGACCTGTTCGTGGACTTCTGGTACTGGACCCGGCGGGTCTGGCGCCGCGTCACGGTCGAGCCCTATATCCGGCCGCTCACCGCCAACGCCTTGTACGAGAAGGACGAGCAGCCGATCGCCATCATCATCCCCGCCTGGCAGGAGGCGGACGTGATCGCGGCCATGATCGAGAACGCGGTGAGCGTGCTCGACTATCGCCGCTACATGATCTTCGTCGGCACCTATCCCAACGACCTGGAGACCATCGCCGAGGTCGAGCGCATGCGCCGGCGCTACAAGCAGCTGGTGCGCGTGGAGACGCGCCATCCCGGCCCCACCAACAAGGCGGACTGCCTGAACGCGGTCATCCAGGCCGTGTTCCAGCACGAGATGATAACCGGCACCCAGTTCGCCGGCGTGGTGCAGCACGATTGCGAGGACGTGCTGCATCCGCTCGAGCTGCGCTTCTTCAACTATCTGCTGCCGCGCAAGGACCTGATCCAGATCCCGGTGGTGTCGCTGGAGCGCCACTGGTCGGAGGTGGTCGCCGGCATCTACATGGACGAGTTCGCCGAGTGGCACGCCAAGGACCTGATCGTGCGCGAGAGCGTCGCCGGCTCGGTGCCGTCCGCGGGCGTGGGCACCTGCTTCTCCCGGCGCGCGCTGATGGCGCTGCGCGGCGACGGCACCGGCGAGGTGTTCAACACCGAGAGCCTCACCGAGGACTACGACGTCTCCAACCGCCTCGCGCACGAGCATATGCACTGCATCATCGCCCGCTTCCCGGTGGAATTCCGCGTGCGCCGCCGCACCCTGTTCGGCTACGGCCCGGAGAAGGAGATGCAGCTCGTCATGCCCTTGTGCGTGCGCGAGTTCTTCCCGGACACCTTCCGCACCTCCTACCGCCAGAAGGCGCGCTGGGTGCTGGGCATCGCGCTCCAGGGCTGGCGCCAGATCGGCTGGAAGGGCACCTGGCAGTCGAAATACTTCCTGTTCCGCGACCGCAAGGGCATCGTCACCTCGATCGTCGCGGTGATGGCCTACGTTCTGGCCGCGCACTTCCTGCTGATCTATTTCGCCGAGCAGTTCAACCTCCTGCCCGCCCGCTTCCCCTCGATCTTCGCCACCGAGGGCTGGCTGCTGGCGGTGCTGGCCGCGAACGCGCTGTGCTTCGCGCTGCGCATGGCCCAGCGCTTCTACTTCGTCACCGCGGTGTACGGCTGGGAGCAGGGGCTGATGTCCATCCCGCGCCTGGTGATGGGCAACTTCGTCAACTTCGCCGCCACCGTGCGCGCCTGGCGCATCTTCATCTCGCACCTGGTCTTCGGCACGCGCATCGTCTGGGACAAGACCATGCACGATTTCCCGGAGGCCTCCGCCTTCGACCAGCGCCACCAGCGCCTGGGCGAATTGCTGCTCACCTGGCAGGCGGTGACGCCGGAGCACCTGGAGAATGCGCTGGAGGTCCAGGGCAAGCGCCAGCAGCCGCTGGGGCGCATCCTGGTGGCCCAGGGCTGGCTCGACGAGGAGACTTTGGCCGAAGCCATCGCCTTCCAGGCCAACCTGCCGCGCACCCATGTGACCGAGCAGATGGTGCGCACGTACCAGGACCTGCTGCCGCTCGACGTGATGGTGCGCTGGCGCATCGTGCCCATCGGCCGCGACGAGACCGGCCGCCTGGTGGTGGCCACCACCTCGCCGCTCGGCGCCCGCGCCAAGGAGGAGCTGCGGGCGGCGGCGGGCGACGTGCCGGAGCAGCGCATCGCCCGCGAGAGCGAGATCAATGACGGCCTGCGCCTGCTGCGCGGCGTCGGCGACACCATCGAGGGCCAGCAGTCCGCGCCGCTGCTCGGCGACATCCTGCTGGAGCGCGGCCTGATGCGCCGCGAGGCCTTCGAGGCTGCCATGGACCAGTACCGCCCCGAGGAGGACGGCCGAATCGGCGAGTATCTCGTGCGCTGCGGCGTGGTGCAGGCCGAGGCCCTCGAAGCCACCCTCAAGGAGCAGGAACAGCGCGTCACGCCGCTGGTGCCGGCATAAAATTATCGCCAGCGGCGCGGCACCGCCGCGCCGCCATCCCCGCGGTAAGGCATTGAGGCGGCGCGCCCTTGCCGCTACGGCATAGGCCGTGTCCGAGCGCGGCGCCCCTCGCCGCGCCGATTCGCGCCACGGCTGGGCCTTGCGGCGGCGCCGCGACCCAACATATGCATGGCGCCATGGATCGCCGCACCCTCAT
Source organism: Xanthobacter sp. BG11Y11_SDJG (assembly GCF_057364445.1). Classification (NCBI taxonomy): domain Bacteria; kingdom Pseudomonadati; phylum Pseudomonadota; class Alphaproteobacteria; order Hyphomicrobiales; family Xanthobacteraceae; genus Xanthobacter; species Xanthobacter sp. BG11Y11_SDJG. The sequence goes on along the minus strand of NZ_JBNFNU010000222.1, from coordinate 60 downwards.
CATCGCCGGAGGCGCCGCCGCGCTCGGCGCACTCGGCGCCGACCTCGTCCTGCGCGACAG
>NZ_JBNFNU010000221.1:0-7005 GCF_057364445.1 Xanthobacter sp. BG11Y11_SDJG | reverse complement strand
CGGTGCGCCGGCAGGCGGCGAGGCCGCGCCCGGCGCGGGCCGGCCTGCGCACCGGAGACGAAGCCCTCCAGATAGCGCTCTGATCGAGGCTGAATCTCCACCCATTGTTCTTTTCCGTTCTGTCGCGGCGGTGTCCCGGCCCGGCCTCAGGCGGCCGCCGGCACGGGCCGGCCAAAGGCCAGCTCCGTGCGCAGCGGGGCGATGGGGGTACGGTCCGAGATCAGTTGAAGGTAGTATTTTCCATCGGCCGTATCGCCGAACATCACCGCCCCGGCGAGCACGCCGTCGCGGATCACCAGTCGGCGGTAGAGGCCGAGCCGGCGGTCGAAAAGCACGATGTCCTCGCCGTCCGGTCCGCCTGAGACGTCGCCGGCGGAGAAGACGTGGACACCGGAGACCTTGAGATTGGTGGAGACCACCGATCCCGCATAGCGCGCGTCCTCCCCCGCGAGGCGCCGCGCCAGCACTGCCGCCTGTTCGTAGGCCGGGGCGACGAGGCCGTAGGTGATGCCGCGATGCTCGCAGCATTCGCCGATGGCGGAGATGGCGGGATCGCTGGTCGAGAGCGTGTCGTCCACCTGCACCCCGCGCCCCACCGCGAGGCCGGCGGCGCGGGCGAGATCGCAATTGGGGGCGACGCCGCAGGCCACCACCAGCAGGTCGGCCGGCAAGGTGCGCCCGTCCTTGAGTCTCAGGCCTTCCACCCGGTCCGCGCCCAGAACCGCGTCGCTGGCGGCGCCAAGTTCCACTCTCACGCCCCGCGCCTCCACCGCCTGCCGCAGCAGGCGGCGGCGGGGGCGTCGAGCTGGCGCTCCATCAGGCGGTCCATGAGGTGGACCAGGGTGGTGTCGACCCCGGCGCCGGCGAGGCCCGCTGCCGCTTCGAGGCCGAGCAGGCCTCCGCCGATCACCACCGCGCGGTGCCCGTCCCATGGGCGGCGGCGAGCAGCGCCTGAACGTCGCCGAGATCGCGGAAGGTGTGGACGCCGGGCAGCTCCATGCCCGGCAGCGGCAGGCGGATCGGTTTGGACCCGGTGGCGAGCACCAGATGCGCGAACGGCAGGCGACGCCCGTCCACCAGCACCACGGCGCGGCCGGCGCGGTCGATGGCGGCGACGGGGGTGCCGTATTGCAGCGTCACGCCCTTGGCCCGCCACCACACGGCCGGCTTCATCTGCGCCTCCTCCGCCTGCATGCGGCCGGCCAGCACCTCGGAGAGCAGCACCCGGTTGTAGGCGAGGTGCGGCTCGGCGCCGATCACGCACACCGCATGGCGCCCGAGCGCGCGGGCGCTCAGCTCCTCGCAGAGCTTCGCCGCGGCCATGCCGTTGCCGACGATGAGGAGCGGGGCGCCCATGGTTCTGCTCCCTGGTCGCCCGGCCTCAGGCCGCCTCGACGAAGCGGTGGCGCTCGTGGAGGAACTTCAGCACCGCCTCGCGCGCCTTGAGGTAGGTGGCGTTGGTCACCAGATCGAGGCGCTTCCTCGGCCGGGCGAGCTTCACCTCCAGCACCTCGCCGATGCGCGCGGAGGGGCCGTTGGTCATCATCACGATGCGGTCGGAGAGCAGCACCGCCTCGTCCACGTCGTGGGTGATCATGAGGATGGTGTTGCCCAGCGCCGCGTGGATCTGCATCACGCTGTCCTGGAGATGGGCGCGGGTGAGGGCGTCGAGCGCGCCGAACGGCTCGTCGAGCAGCAGCACCTTCGGCTCCATGGCGAGCGCGCGGGCGATGCCGACGCGCTGCTTCATGCCGCCGGAAATCTCCGCGGGGCGCTTGTCCTTGGCGTGGCCCATCTGCACGAGGTCGAGATTGTGCAGGGTCCAGCTGTGCCGCTCGGCCTTGGAGCGGGTGCCGGAGAACACCTTGTCCACCGCCAGGCGCACGTTCTCGTAGACCGTGAGCCAGGGCAAGAGCGAGTGGTTCTGGAACACGACCGCGCGGTCCGGTCCGGGCGAGTTCACCTCCCGCCCGTCGAGGATCACACCCCCGGCGCTGGCGCCGGTGAGGCCGGCGACGATGTTGAGCAAGGTGGACTTGCCGCAGCCCGAATGGCCGATGATGGAGACGTACTCGCCCTTCTCGATGTCGAGCGTCACCTCCTTCAGCACATTGGTGGAGGCGGACCCGCGGGTGAAGGTCTTGTCGATGTGATCGAGCTTCAGATAGGCGCCCATGTCGGCCTCCTCAGGAAGCGGCGGTGCCGCGGGTGACGAAGGCGCCGATGGCGGCAATGATGCGGTCGAGCACGAAGCCGACGATGCCGACATAGATGAGCGCCACGATGATGTCGCCGATGAGCGACGAGTTCCAGGCATCCCAGATGAAGAAGCCGATGCCGACGCCGCCGATCAGCATCTCCGCCGCGATGATCGCCAGCCAGCTGAGGCCGATGCCGATGCGAAGACCGGTGAAGATGTAGGGCGCGGCGGCCGGGATCATGATCTTCAGGAAGAATTCGATGGGATTCAGCCGCAGCACCGCGGCCACGTTGCGGTAATCCTGCGGGATGTTGCGGATGCCCACCGCGGTGTTGATGATGATCGGCCAGATGGCGGTGATGAAGATCACGAACACGGCGGCCGGCTGGCCGTCGCGGAAGGCGGCGAGCGAGAGCGGCAGCCAGGCCAGCGGCGGCACCGTCCGCAGCACCTGGAACAGCGGGTCGAGCCCGCGCATGGCCCAGGTGGACTGGCCGATGAGGGTGCCGAGCGCCACCCCCACCACGGCGGCGAGGCTGTAGCCCACCGCCACGCGCTGGAGCGAGGCGAGGATGTGCCAGAACAGGCCCTTGTCGAGGCCGCCCCGGTCGTAGAACGGATCGGCGATCAGCTCCCACGAATTCTGGATGATCGCGGAGGGCGGCGGCAGCGAGGCGCCGGGGGCGCTGCACAGCATCTCCCACAGCGCCACCAGGAAGGCGAGCACCAGGAAGGGCGGGATCACGTTCGCCGCCACCATCTTGAGATAGGCCAGCAGCTTCTCGCCCACCGGAGCGCGCTTCGGCGCGGGGAGCGCGACCACGGCGGCGGGGACGGCAGGGGCCGCAGCGGCGGGTGCCCCCTCATGCAGTTTGCGGACGGTCATGTTCATCGGGCTCGCTCCGTGCGGCGAAGGGGAGGAGTGGGGCCGCCCCGCGGGCGGCCCGGCTGTCACGCGATGCGCTTGATGTCGAGCGAGGCGAGGTAGGCGGCGGGGTTCTCGGGATCGAACACCTTGCCGTCGAAGAAGGTCTCCTTGCCGCGCGAGGTGGAGGTGGGGATCTCCGCCGCCGGCACCGACAGCTCCTTCGCCGCCTCGCGCCACAGGTCCTCGCGGTTCACCTTCTTGATCAGCGCCTTGGCATCGAGGTCGGCCTCGAACTTGTTCCAGCGCTGGTCCTCGGTGATGAACCACAGATCGTGGCTCTGGAACGGATAGGAGGCGTGGTCGGCCCAGTACTTCATGATGTGCGGCGAGTTCTTCACCACCTTGCCGGTGCCGTAGTCGAAGTCGCCCTTCATGCGGTCCACCACGTCGGCGACCGGCACGTTGATCCACTGGCGCTTGGCGCAGATGGCCGCGACTTCCGCGCGGTTCTCCATCTTCTCGCACCACATCTGCGCTTCCATCACCGCCTTCAGCAGCGCCTTGGCGGCCTTGGGATTCTTGTCCACATAGGCGGCGCGCATGCCGAAGGCCTTCTCGGGATGCTTGTTCCAGAGCTCGCCGGTGGTCAGCGCGGTGTAGCCGATCTTCTGGTGCACCAGCTGCTCGTTCCACGGCTCGCAGACGCAGAAGCAGTCCATGGTGCCCACCTTCATGTTGGCCACCATCTGGGCCGGCGGGACGACGATGGTCTCGATGTCCTTGTCGGGATCGATGCCGCCGGCGGCGAGCCAATAGCGGATCCACAGGTCATGGGTGCCGCCCGGGAAGGTCATGGCCGCCTTGATGGGCTTGCCCGAGGCCTTCTTCTTCTCCAGCGCCTCCTTGAAGGGCTTGGTGTCGAGGCCGATCTTGAGGTCGATATATTCCTGGCCCACCGAGATGCACTGGCTGTCCAGATTGAGGCGCGCCAGGATGTACATGGGGGTGGGCACGTTGTTCTGCGTCACCTTGCCGGCCGAGATCAGGTACGGCATCGGGGTAAGGATGTGGGCGCCGTCGATGCCATTGCCCTCGGAGCCGAGCACCAGGTTGTCTCGGGTGGTGCCCCAGGAGGCCTGCTTGGCAACCGTCACGTCGGTCATGCCGTATTTGTCGAACAGGCCCTTCTCCTTGGCGACGAACAGCGGCGCCGCGTCGGTGAGGGCGATGAAGCCCAGCGTCGCCTTGGTGGTCTCGGGCGCCTCGGCGGCGTGGGCATAGGGCACCCCGCCCGGGAAGGCCATGCGGATGCTCTCGAACAAGGCGGCGGTGCCGAGCGCGGCCGCCGAACCCTTCAGCAGGGACCGGCGGGACACCCCGGCGACGGTGGAATCGGCGGTGGCGGCAGCGGACTGAACCTTTGTGTCGTCGCTCATTGATTCCCCTCTGGATGGGCAGGCGATCGCAGGGACCCGAAACGAAAAAAGCCGCAGACATCACGACGGCCTTCGGCCATCGGTGTCAGCGGCTCTGCTGCGGGTCCCGTCATTGGGACGAATTTGGCGGCGCGGTCGTCGTTGACTGCGCTCACGTCTCCTCATACAAAACGCGTGCCAGATCGAGGCGCGCGCCGGCGGCGGCCTATCATCCTGGAATGGATCGAGATTCTCCGACGATTAAAAACTATGCATTACCGCCGGCGCCTGCAGGGCGTGCAGAAAACGCAGGCAGGTGCCGCCCGATTGTGCGGTGCGAAGAGGCTGGGAGAATCCGGAGCCGGCCTTCGGGAGCGCCTGCGGCGCCGTCATTCCCCGCCTTTTCCTCCCTCCCCACCGTCGCCCTCCGGCTTGACCGGAGGGCCCATCCGGCGGCCGGGGGCTCGGTGGGGAGGTGGCATGGATGCTTCGATCAAGTCGGAGCATGACGGCGGTGAGGGGGGCGGCGTGGATGCCCCGGACGAGCCGGGGCATGACGGCGGAGAGAAAGCATGACGGCGGTTCGGGCCATGGCGGCCCCGAACGGCTTGCGGAGCGGCGCGGGCGACCTCACCCCTTGCGGGCGAGGAAGGTGTCCTGGTCGAACACGGTGCCGAACTGGGTCCCGACGCAGTCCGGCTGCGGCTTGAACACCGGCACCGGCCCCACCGCCGCGTCGAAGATGTCGGGCCGGTAGACCCCCATGGCCTCGCGCGCGGCGTCGGGGGAGAACTCGCCCTGGCCGGCCTCGACGATCTGCGAATAGATCCACAGCGCGTGGTCGATGGAGGGCCGGTTGGCGCCGTCGCGGTTCAGCACCAGATAGTCGGGATGGGCGCGCCGCGCCCCGCCGGGGGCGGAATGCAGGCGTCCGTCCAGGGTCCGGCGCAGCACGTCGGCGGGCAGGTTCAGGTGGCGCGGCTCGCCGAGCAGCCGGGCAAGGTCCTCGTGGTTGGCCGGGTCCTCGCACCAGAAGGCGGCGGCGTGCAGCGCGCGCACCAGGCGATGCAGCACCTCCGGCTCGGCATTGGCGAAACGGGCGTGCACGCCCAGCACCTTCTCCGGCACCCAGCCGAACACCTCCGCCCCCAGCACGGCGATGCGGCCCACGTCCGCGTCCACCGCCACCGAATTCCAGGGCGAGCCCACGGAGAAGGAGTGGATCAGCCCGCCGCGCAGGCTCTCCACCATGAAGGGCGGGGGCACCACCACGAGCCTGACGTCGCGGTCCGGGTCCACGCCGCCGCCCTTGAGGAAGTGGCGGATGAGGTAGGTGTGGGTGGAGAAGGCGTAGACCGCCGCGAAGGTCAGCGGGTCGCGCCCCTCGGCGCGGCGCTGGCGCACCACCTTGCCGAGCGCGCGGGCGGCGCCCAGGGCGCTGGCGAGGTCCTCGCCCACCTCGCCCATGGCGGCATAGACATGCTTGTCGATGGTGATGGCGCTGCCATTGAGATTGAGCGCGAACGGCACCACCAGCGGCACCCTGACGTGCCCGAGGCCCAGCGAGGAGGCGATGGCGAGCGGCCCCAGCATGTGGGCGCCGTCGAGCAGGCCGATATTCACCTTGTCGCGGATATTGGCCCAGGACACCTCCCGGTGCAGGTCGATCTCGATGCCCTCGGCCATGGCGAAGCCGCGCTCCGCGGCGGCGATCAGCACGGCGGCATCGGTGAGGGGGATGAAGCCGATGGCGAGCCGTCTCATCGCAGAAGCTCCGACGCGGTGATGATGGACTGGGCGATGTCGGCGATGCGCTTCTTCTCGTTCATCGCGGTGCGGCGCAGCAGGCCGTACGCCTCCTCTTCGCCGATGCCCTTCAGCTTCATGAGGATCATCTTGGCGCGGTCCACGAGCTTGCGCTCTTCCAGCTGGCTCTTCGCCTCCTCCAGCTCCGCCTTGAGGCGGGCGAAGGCGCGGAAGCGCGAGATGGTGGTCTCCAGGATCGGCTTCACCCGGTCCTTCCTGAGCCCGTCCACCACGTAGGAGGCGACGCCCGCCTCGATCGCCGCCTCGATGGTGCTGCGGTCCGACTGGTCGACGAACATGGCCACCGGGCGCTTCACCTCGCGGCTCACCTGGAACATCTGCTCGATGGTGTCGCGGGAGGGGTCTTCGAGATCGATCAGGATCACGTCCGGATCGATGGCATAGATGCGCTCCAGCAGATTGTGCCGCCCCCCCAGGCGCAGCACGTTCTCGAACCCCGCCTCGCGCAGCCCCTCCTCCAGGATGGCCGCGCGCACGGGGCTCTCGTCGACGATCACGATGCGCAAGGTGAGGTCGCTGGCCATGACTGTCCCAAGTTCTGGCCCCACCCTTAAGGCAAGGATCGCACCAACAGGAAGGCGCGCCGCCGGAGTCTGTTGTTCCCCGGGGCGCGCCGGCGCGCCCCTCCACTCCTCGCGCGCGGGTCGGTCCGGGTCGCGAAGCCTTTCCATGGCCCGCTCGCCCGGCGCGCCCCG
>NZ_JBNFNU010000220.1:0-7064 GCF_057364445.1 Xanthobacter sp. BG11Y11_SDJG | reverse complement strand
TGGCGCGCCCTGGACGCCGGAGCCGCTGGCGGCGGACGGCGCCGCGCGGTTCGCGCTCTATACGCTCAAGGCGCTCGCCTTCATCCATCTGCGCCGCGAGGAGCCGCAGACCGCCGCCGCGATGCTCGATGCCCTGCGGGTGCTCGATCCCGCGGGCGCGGTGGGCTGGCCGGTGGTGGCGGAACTGGCCGAGGGGCTGCGCTGAGGCGCCGGAGCGCCCGCGATCCCGCGCCATTCGGTGTCGCGCACCCGCATGGCATCGCGCTTGCAAAGGTTTCCGCATGAGTCCGGAGGTATCGCACGCCCTTGCCGCTCCTGGGCTGACGGGGCGGCGCGCGGCTCCGGAGCCTATGGGCCGGCCCTCGCAGGCGCCTTGCGGCGCCAGGAAAGGCGGGAAGAGCATGACGGAACACGACATCGCCCTGGTGGGGTTCGAGACGCAAGCCATGACGGAGCGCGTGATCGCGGCGCTCCGCACGGTGCACGACCCCGAGATTCCCGTGAACATCTACGATCTCGGCCTGATCTACCGCGTGGATTGGCTGAGCGCGGCCTCGGTGGAGATCGACATGACCCTCACCGCGCCGGGCTGTCCCGTGGCCGGGCAGATGCTGACCTGGGTGGAGGAGGCCGTGCGCACCCTTCCCGAGGTCGAAGAGGTGAAGGTCAATCTGGTTTTCGATCCGCCATGGGACCGCTCCCGCATGTCGGAAGAGGTGCAGTTGGAACTGGGTCTTCTGTAATCGTCCAAGTATTGCCCAAGCGGTCGGCGAATTGTGCGCCGTGCGTTCGGAATCTGGCCTTTGAAATGCATGGGATGGGCGTTCACCGCCGCGGCGCGCGACGGCGCCGGGTGAACGCCAACCCATGAGGGCTGTCATGATCGAACTGACTGCGAGCAACGCCCAGACCTTCCCCGCCTACCGGGCGGACCCGCCGGAGGCGCCCAAGGGCGCGGTTGTCATTCTGCCGGAGGCGGTGGACCTCGGCGACGGCGTGCGCAAGATCGCCGACCGCTTCGCTGCGGAAGGCTATGTGGCGGTTGCGCCGGCGCTGGCCGCGGAAGCGGACACCGCCTGGTCGCTGTCCGCCGTCCAGGCGACGGTGGATGCGGTGAAGGACGCCGGCAAGGTGGCGGTGGTGGGCTATGACCGCGGCGGCTATCTCGCCTTCCTTTCCGCGAACGAGGTCAAGGGCATCGCCTGCGCCATCGGCTACTACGGCGAAGGTGTCTCCGGCACCCAGCGCGGCAAGTGCAAGGTGCCGACCTTGATGCATTTCGCCGAGGCGGATGAACGCATCCCGCTGGAGGAGGTCACGCAGTTCCGCTTCGTGCGGCCGGACGTGAGCGCCTTCACCTATCCCGGCGCCGGGCACGGCTTCGCCACCGAGGGGGCGTCGGGCTACGACGCGGACAGCGCCGGCATGGCGCAGGCACGCACGCTCGCCTGGATCGCGCAATATGTGCAGGGCCAGGCCCCCGTGACCATGAAGAATGCCGGCGCCTATGCGCTCGCGAAGACCGACAAGAAGGGCAAGAAGAAAGAGGCCGATAAGAAGGACGACATGGGCCCGCCTTTGGACTGACGCCGACATGGAAAGGGCCGTGGCATGAGCGTGATCGAGCACGATTTCGGCGCCGAGACGCGCCGCAAGGCGCGGCGCTTCCGCACCCTGCTCAGCCTGGATGCGCTGCACGAGCAGAACGTGCGGACCAACCCGCTGCCGTATCTCGAGCGCGCCAGCGAGCGCATCTTCCAGCTCGAACGCGCCTTGTTCGAGGCGGCGCTCGCCGGCCGTCCGGAGGCGCACGAGATCGCCGCGTCGGAAGCGATGGTGAGCGTCGCCGCAGCCGACTATGCCCGCCTCAAGGCCTGCCATGCGGCGGTGGAACAGGCGCTCGCGGCGCTGTGCTCGGACGCGTCGGACGACGGCGCGCCTTGATCGCCTGTTGGGAATTCGACGCGCCGCCCCGGTTCTGTGTGGCGTTCGCGACGCGCCGGTCCGCCCAAGCGGGCGGGCGTTCCGCAGCCGCGCTTCTGGCAAGCTCCTTGCTGCGTGCGCTGCGGAGGCGGGCGCAGGCGCCCGGCCGGCGGGGAGGCGCCGAATGTCGAGCGGATACTTTGTGGACTGGGACGGCAATGCGCGCAGCGTGGACGACCCCGGCGGCGGCTATCTGTGCGAGACCGACCTGCCGGCGCGCTACGTGGCGATCACCACCAAGACCGGCACGCTGGTGCACGAGGCGACCTTCTACAAGAGCCTCGCCGATATCGAGAAAGCAGGCATCAAGGCCGGCCTCGTGCCCGGCGCCCATCCCTGGGGACGCAAGCAGGACGGCTTCTGAAGGGCGCCTGGCCGGGGCCGATGGTCCCGCGCGGCGCCGGCTGCCGGAGGAGAAGGGTCCATGCTGCCGACCACCATCCTCGTGGACGAGACGCCCCGCTGCGTGGTGCGTCCCAATGACACCAAGGCGCTGAACCGGTTTCTGCGCAATGCGCGGCCCTATCTGCTGGGCGGACAGGCGGACGGCGCCATCACCCACCGCCAGGCGAGCGAGGACGAGCTCGCCCGCTGGCGCAGCGCCCTCGCGCTGCACCAGGCCTGGGGCGGGGCGGACGAGGATTTTCTTCGGCGTGCCCCTTTAGCGCGTCCGCCCGGGCGCGCCTCGTCCCCATCGCACCGCCGAGGCGGCGGCCTCACTCCGCCGCCGGCCGCTCGTCGTTCGCCGCCGTCGGCACGGCCATGGGCGTCGGCTGAGGGGGCGCCTCGAACTCCAATTGCTCCAGCCGCGTCCCGCGCCGGGCGATCTTGTCGGCGGAGACCAGCACCTTGGCGACATCCTCGCCCGCCAAGGCGAAATGCTTGCCGAGGTCGCCGACGCGCTCGCGCAGGCGCGCCACGTCGGCCACCAGCGCCCCCACCTCGGCGCGGATGCGGTCCGCCTGCTCGCGCATGCGCGCATCCTTGGCGATGGCCTGCACCATCTGCACCGCCAGCATCAGCAGCGAGGGCGAGACCAGCACCACCCGGCGACGGAACGCCTCCTGCACCACGGCGTCGAAATGCTCGTGGATCTCGCCATAGACCGATTCGGAGGGCACGAAGACGAGCGCGATGTCCTGCGTCTCTCCCGGCACGAGGTAGCGCTCGGCCACGTCGCTCACATGCTTCATGAGGTCGGCGCGCAGGCGCTGGGCGGCGGCCTTGCGCAGCTCGGCCGTCGCCGCCTCGCGGAACTGGGTGACGCCCTCCAGCGGGAATTTGGCGTCGATCAGCAGCGGGCGCGGATCGCCGGGCAGGAACACGGCGCAGTCCGGCCGCCGCCCGCTGGCGAGGGTATGCTGGAAGGCGAAGCTGTCCCTGGGCAGGCCGTCGGCGACGATCGCCTCCATGCGCGCCTGGCCGAAGGCGCCGCGCGCCTGCTTGTTGGCAAGGGTCTGGCGCAGGGAGAGCACCTGCGAGGAGAGGTCGGAGAGGCTCTTTTCCGCCTGCTCCACCAGCGCGAGGCGCTCGGCCAGCCGGGCGAGGCTCTCATGCGTCGCGCGGGCGGAGGACGACATGCTCTCGCCGAGCCGGTGCGAGGTGGCGTCGAGCCGCTCCGCCACGGCGCGGGCGAGCTCCCCCTGGCGGTGGGCCAGCGTCTCGCCCATGGACTCGGACCCGCCCCGCCGTCTCCGCCTGGATGCGCGCCAATTCGCGCAGGCGCCGCTCCAGCTCCAGCGCGCGCACCGTGTCCTGCGCATGGGCCACGGCCCGCGCGCCGCGACTGCCGCCACATGGCGGCGAGGAGGACGAGCAGCAGCACCGCCACGGCCGCCGCCCCGGCGGCGAGGCCTCGGCGGGGGTCACGGCACGGCCGGCAAGGACGAAGAGGACGTCGGACATGACTTCTTCTACTGCATCACAAGGCGTGAACAAAGTGCGAACACATTGACCATCCGCACGTCATCGCTTATCTGCCGCTTATGTCCATCCGGCCCATCCTCATCCTTCCCGAGCCCAAGCTGCGCGCCATCTCCAAGCCGGTCGAGAAGATCGACGCCGAGGTCCGCAAGCTGGTGGAGGACATGTTCGAGACCATGTACGACGCGCCCGGCATCGGCCTTGCGGCGATCCAGGTGGGCGTGGAGCGGCGGATCGTCACCATCGACACCGCGCGCGAGGGCGAGGACAAGAAGCCCATCGCCCTCATCAATCCCGAGATCGTCGCCGCTTCGGATGAGCTTTCGGTGTACAGCGAGGGCTGCCTTTCGATCCCGGAATATTACGAGGAGGTGGAGCGCCCGGCCCGCGTGGCGATCCGCTTCCAGGACCTCGAAGGCAAGCTGCGCGAGATGGAGGCGGACGGCCTGTTCGCCACCTGCGTCCAGCACGAGATCGACCACCTGAACGGCGTGCTGTTCATCGACCACCTGTCCAAGCTGAAGCGCGACCGCGTCATCAAGAAGTTCACCAAGCAGGCGAAGCGCGAAGCCGAAGGCTGAGCCGGCGCCGTTCTCCGCCGCCTCTGGCCGCACCGGACGAGACCACAGATGCGCATCGTCTTCATGGGCACGCCCGATTTCGCCGTGCCCACCCTCACCGAGATCGTCGCGCGCGGCCACGACGTGATGGCGGTCTATACCCGCGCGCCGGCGCCCGCCGGCCGGCGCGGGCTCGATCTCACGCCCTCGCCGGTCCATCGCATCGCCGAGGGCTTCGGCATTCCCGTGCGCACGCCGCGCACCCTGCGGAGCGAGGAGGAACTGGCCGCCTTCCGCGATCTCGCGCCCGAGGTGGCCGTGGTGGTCGCCTACGGCATGATCCTGCCGCAGGCGATCCTCGACGTGCCCGAACAGGGCTGCCTGAACCTGCACGGCTCGCTGCTGCCGCGCTGGCGCGGCGCGGCGCCGATCCAGCGCGCCGTCATGGCGGGGGACCGGGAGACCGGCGTCGCGGTGATGCGCATGGAGGCGGGGCTCGACACCGGGCCGGTGGGCCTCGTGGAGCGCATCCCCATCGGCCCGGACATGACCGCGGGCGAGCTGCACGACCGCATGATGCTGGTGGGCGCCGACCTCATGGCGCGCGCGCTGGCGGCGCTGGAGCGCGGCGCGCTCGCCTTCACGCCGCAGAAGGCGGAGGGCGTCGCCTATGCCGCCAAGATCGAGAAAAGCGAGACGCGCATCGACTGGACGCGGCCCGCCCGCGAGGTGCACGACCGCATCCGCGGGCTCTCGCCCTTCCCCGGCGCCTGGTTCCCCCTCGGCGCGGACGAGGCGCGGGTGAAGGTGCTGCGGTCCACCCTCGCAGAGGGGGCCGGATCACCGGGAACGGTGCTGGACGACGCGCTCACCGTCGCCTGCGGCGATGGCGCGGTGCGGCTCCTGGAGGTGCAGAAGGCGGGCAAGCAGCCGGCCGGCGCGGCGGCCTTCCTGTCCGGCAACAAGGTGCCGCCGGGAACGCAGCTCGCTTGACGCGGCGCCGCCCGCCGCGTCCCATCGCTCATGCCCCGCTACAAGCTCACCATCGAATATGACGGCACCCCGTTCTGCGGCTGGCAGGTGCAGGCCGGCCAGCCGACCGTGCAGGGCGTGCTCATGGAGGCGTTCGCGCGCTTCTGCGGGGAAGAGGTGACGGTCTCCGGCGCCGGGCGCACCGATGCCGGCGTCCACGCCACCGGGCAGGTGGCGCATGTGGACCTGTCGCGGGACTGGCGGCCCGACCAGGTGCGCGACGCCATGACCGCGCAGCTTCGCCCCCATCCGGTGGCGGTGCTGGCGGCCGAGAAGGTGGCGGGCGATTTCGACGCCCGCTTCTCGGCGGTGAAGCGGCACTATCTCTACCGGCTGGTGAACCGGCGCCCCGACCTCGCGCTCGACCGCGACCGCGCCTGGCGGGTGCCGAAGCGGCTCGATGCGGCGCGCATGCACGAGGCGGCGCAGCGGCTGCTCGGAAAGCACGATTTCTCCACCTTCCGCGCCGCCGAGTGCCAGGCCGCCTCGCCGGTGAAGACGCTCGACCAGCTGAACGTGATTCGGACCGGCGACGAGATCCGCGTCACCACCTCGGCGCGCTCGTTCCTGCACCACCAAGTGCGCTCCATGGTGGGCTCGCTGGTGCGCGTGGGGGAGGGGGTGTGGCGCCCGGACGATCTGGAGGCGGCGCTGAAGGCCGCCGACCGCCGGCGCTGCGGACCCATGGCGCCGGCCTGCGGTCTCTATCTGGTGGGCGTCGACTACGGCGCCGGGGACGGCACGGCAGGCGGGGGCTGATTTCCACGACAACAGGGCGCCGCGGCAAAAGGCCGGGCGCCCCGAGAACGGACCATCATCACCCGCCGTTCGGCCGGCGCTGGACGCCGGCCGAACGGTTCAGATGGCGGCGTTGATCCACTGCACCAGCTTCGCCTTGGGGGCGGCGCCCACCTGGCGGGAGGCGATCTTGCCGTCCTTGAACAGCAGCAAAGTCGGGATCGACATGATGCCGTACTTGGACGCGGTGTTGGGATTCTCGTCCACGTTCAGCTTCACGATGCGGACCTTCTCGCCCATCTCGCCGGACACCTCGTCCAGGATCGGGGCCACCATGCGGCAGGGGCCGCACCACTCCGCCCAGAAGTCCACGATTACCGGCGCGGACGACTTCAGCACGTCCTCGTCGAAGCTCTGATCGGAAACCTTTTCCACGGCCATGGCATACCTCGTAGGCGGCGAAGGGGCGAAATACCCGATGTTGATGCCGAACGTAGGGAGGCGCTCCCCTTCCCGTCAAGGCACGTCACGCCGAGGTGAGGCTCAAGAGGCGGGAGAGCGCCGCATCCAGCATCGACTGGGGCACGTCGATCACCACCGGGCCGGCGGTATAGACGAGCCGGGCGGCGATGGCCTGCCCCGGCAGCGCGCGGCCGAGCACGGCGGCGTAGGCGGCGAGCTGGGCGATATACGCGGCGTCAACGGCCGCAAGGCTTTCGGGCGGGTTTCGGTCGGTCTTTGAAAGTCGGCGAGCACCAGCGCCCCGGGGCCGGGGCACCAGCCCGGTCGATGCGGCCGTTTGACGGCGAGGCGCGCCCGTCGGCCGCG
>NZ_JBNFNU010000219.1:0-7147 GCF_057364445.1 Xanthobacter sp. BG11Y11_SDJG | reverse complement strand
CCGAGCGCTCGCGTCCACCTGGCGCGTGGTGGCGCCGATCACCAGCGCGCCCGCCTCCTCGGCAATGCCGGCGAGCGCCGGCAGGCGCAGAATGTCCACCAGGACCGCCGGGCGCGCGAGACGCATGGCGAGCATGGGCACCAGCGTCTGGCCGCCGGCGACCACCCGCGCGTCCGGGCTCGCGGCGAGCACCGCGCAGGCTTCGGCCACGGACGTGGGGCGTACATAGGCGAAAGGAGCCGCTTTCATGCGCAATGTCCTCGTTCGCGGACCGGGCGCGGGGCACGGGGCGACCGCCGGGCTCAGCCCAGCAGCAGGCCCGCGACGGCGGGCGACAGGACCGAAACCGTCTGGGCTTTCAGCAGCGGCCCGCCGGCCTCGCTTGCCGCCTTCACCGCCTTCCAGCCCGCGTCGGCGCCGAACGACGCCCAGCCGGCCGTGCGGGCCTGCTCGCTCTCGAAGCGGGTGAGATAGGTCAGGCGCCCATCTTCCTCGGGGGCGACGAATACGCCGAGCAGCTCAATGCCGTGGCCCGGCAGGCGGGGCACCACCTCGTCCTTGAACCGCCGGCGCATCGCCTCGGCCTTGCCTTCGGCGGCCTCGTAGACGCGGATCTCATAGATCATCGGTGCCTCCCTTGCTGGCTTCTGACGTGCCAATTGGGGAAACGATACAGAGACAAATGCACAGGAGTCAATTATTGAGCTAACTCATTCAGTGATTTTGACCCACATCTTATGATGCAATGCGGCATCATTCTGATGCGTCGGGCGTTTTCCGCCGTCTTGCGCCGCGCCCGCCGGTGCCCCTGCCCGCGTCGACCCAGGGGCCGTGGAAAAGTGGACATTCGCCCCATCGCATTGCATCAATTTAAAAATTGTACTATTCGAGTGCTGTTCCTGTCAGGTTGACCATGTCCGATTGGCTTCCCTCACTTCCCCTCGGTCCGGGCCCGCGCTACCTCGCAATCGTCGACCTGCTGGAGGCCGACATTGCGGCCGGCCGGGTCAAGCCGGGCGCGCGGCTCCTGCCCCAGCGCGACCTGGCCGTTCGCCTGGGCCTCAGCGTCGGCACCGTGTCCAAGGCCTATGCGGAGGCGGAGCAGCGCGGGCTGATTTCCGGCGAGGTGGGGCGGGGCACGTTCGTCCAGCGCCGGCGCCTGCCGCAGCGCGCCGAGGTCCAGGGCGTGAACCTCGCCCTCAACGTGCCGCCCGCCACCGGCGAGGCGGACCTCATCGCCGCGGTGGTGGCCGAGATCGCCGCCGAGCCCGACATGGACCGGCTTTTGAGCTATCTGCCGCACCAGGGACGGCGCGATCACCGGGAGGCGGTGGCGCTCTGGCTCGGCGCCCATGGCATGGTCGCGGAGCCCGACCAGATCTTCATCACCCACGGCGCCCAGCACGCGCTCTCCATCGCCATGACCATGGTGGCGTCGCGCGGCGACACGGTGCTGACCGAGGCCCTGACCTATTCCGGCACGCTCTCGCTCGCCACCCAGATGGGCTACCGCCTGCACGGCGTCGCCATGGACCGGGAGGGGCTCCTGCCCGCCGCCCTCGACAAGGCGTTCGCCGAGACCGGCGCGCGGGTGCTGTACTGCATGCCGACGCTGCAGACCCCCACCGGGACGGTGCTGCCGGCCGAGCGGCGCGCGCAGATCGCCGAGATCGTCCGCCGCCACGACGCCTATGTGGTCGAGGACGACGCCTATGCCTTCCTGATGCCGACGCCGGTCGAGCCGCTCGCCGCGCTGGTGCCGGAGCGCAGCTTCTACGCGGTGAGCTTCGCCAAGTGCCTCGCGCCCGGCCTGCGCATCGGCGCCATGATCGCCCCCGACAGCTTCCGCGACCGCTGCATCAACGGGCTCAGGGCCAGCGGCTGGATGGCGGTGCCGCTGATGGCCGAGGTGGTCGCCCGCCTGATCCACACCGGCGGCCTCGCCAACCAGGCCGCCCTCAAGCAGGAGCAGGCGGCGCTGCGCAACAAGATCGCCCGGCGGCTGCTGGCGGGGCTCCTGCCGGAGATCCCGGCGCCGCCCGGCTTCCATCTGTGGCTGCCGCTGCCCATGGGGCGGACCCTGTCGGCGCTGATCGCCCAGGCGGCCCAGCGCGGGATCACGCTCGCCCCGCCCGGCAGCCTGCGTCCCAACGACCCGACCACCCAGGGGGTGCGGGTGTGCCTCGGCGCGGCGCGAGCTCGCGCAATTGGAGGACGGGCTGAAGGACCTGCGCCGCATCTTCGAGGAAGCGGAAGCCATCTCCTTCGTCTGATCGGCATCATCCACGTCGGCGCCGAGGACCGGAGCGGTCCGCCGCCGCGAAACGACCGTCAAGCGCGGCACCGAGACGGCGGCCGGGCCGAGACCCATCCGCCGGCAAAGCTCGGACCGGCGGCGCATTCGCGCCAGGATTGATGCGTGTCATGGAGCCGTTCGCCCGCGCCGCGCATACAGGCGGCAAGCCCGGCGATCCGGCGCGGGCACCGGCATCGGATGCCACACGCCCCGCGCCATCGCCCTCCCGCCGGCGCGGCCGGCCAGACGGATGAGGGAAGCGGATGCCCATTGCGAATGCGGCCGGACCCGTTGGCGACCGCCACGCCAAATACGAAAACCTGATCGCCGCGGCCCGTAGCCTGCCCAAGCTGACCGTCGCCGTGGTGCATCCGTGCGACGCCGTTTCCCTGGAGGCGGCGCTGGAGGCGGCGGACCTCGGCCTCATCACGCCGATCCTGGTCGGCCCGCCGGCCAAGATCGCCGCGGCCGCCGCCGCCGCGAAGCTCGACATCTCGGCGGTGCGCCAGGTGAACGCGGCCCACAGCCACGACGCGGCGGAGAAGGCCGTCGCGCTGGTGCGGGCGGGCGAGGCCGACGCGCTGATGAAGGGCAGCCTCCACACCGACGAACTGATGGGGGCCGTGGTGGCGCGCGACACTGGCCTGCGCACCGCGCGGCGCATCAGCCACTGCTTCGTCATGGACGTGCCGACCCATCCCGAAGCCCTCATCATCACCGACGCGGCCATCAACATCGCCCCCTCGCTCGCGGACAAGTGCCACATCGTCCAGAACGCCATCGAGCTGGCGCACGCGCTGCAGTTCGAGGAGGCACGGGTGGCGATCCTCTCGGCCATGGAGACGGTGAACCCGAGCGTGCCCTCCACCATCGAGGCGGCGGCGCTGTGCAAGATGGCCGACCGCGGCCAGATCACCGGCGGCATCGTCGACGGCCCGCTGGCGCTCGACAACGCGATCGACCTCGGCTCGGCGCAGATCAAGCACATCAGGTCGCCCGTGGCGGGGCGCGCCAACATCCTCGTGGTACCGGACCTCGAGGCCGGCAACATGCTGGCGAAGAGCCTGTCCTTCCTCGCCGGGGCGGACGCCGCCGGCATCGTGCTCGGGGCGCGGGTGCCGATCATCCTCACCAGCCGGGCCGACACGCGGACCACGCGGCTCGCCTCCTGCGCGGTCGCCTCGCTGCTTGCCGAGGCGCGCCGCGCGGCGGCCAGAGCGACGGAGGTCTGACCCATGGCGCAGGTGCATCTCGTCCTCAATGCCGGCTCCTCCTCGCTCAAGTTCCAGGTGTTCCTGGACGATGGGGCCGATCTGCCCAACCGGCTCTATCGCGGCCTGTTCGAGGGGCTCGGCACGGAGCCGCACTTCAAGGTCACGGATCATGCGGGCGAGGTGGTCGGCGACCAGCGCTGGCCCGGCGACGGCGCCTTCGGCTTCGAGGAGGCGCTGGCGCATTTGTCCGACTGGCTCTCGGCCCATCGCGGCGGCCACGAGCTCGCCGCCGTCGGCCACCGCGTGGTGCATGGCGGGGCGCACTATGCCCATGCCATGCGGCTCACGCCGCAGGTGATCGCCGAACTCGACGCCCTCTCGCCGCTTGCCCCGCTGCACCAGCCGCGCAGCCTGGAGCCGATCCGCATCATCGCGCGCCGTGTGCCCGGCCTGCCGCAGGTGGCCTCCTTCGACACCGCCTTCCATCGCACCCAGCCGGAGATCGCCCAATTGTTCGCGATCCCCAAGTCGCTGAGCGATGCGGGGGTGCGGCGCTACGGCTTCCACGGACTGTCTTATGCCTATCTCGCCACGCAATTCCCGATGATGGGCGAGCGCCTCGCTCGCGGCCGGGTCGTCGCCGCCCATCTCGGCAGCGGTGCCAGCCTGTGCGCCCTGGAGGCCGGGCGCAGCATCGCCACAACCATGGGCTTCTCCGCGCTCGACGGGCTGATGATGGGCACGCGCAGCGGCACCATCGACCCGGCCGTCGTGTTCTATCTCCAGCGCGAGCTGGGCATGAGCGCCGACGAGGCGGAGATGTTCCTCTACACCAAATGCGGCCTTCTCGGCGTTTCGGGTCTCTCCAGCGACATGCGCGAGCTGCGCCAGAAGGCGGAGGCGCAGCCGGGCGCGCAGCGCGCCATCGATTTGTTCGTCTACCGCATCACCCAGGAAATGGGCGCGCTGGTGGCGGTGCTCGGCGGCATTGACGGGCTCGTCTTCACCGCCGGGATCGGCGAGAACGACGCCGCCACCCGCGCCGAGGTCATCACCGCCGCGCGCTGGGCCGGCTTCGAGCTGGACGCCGAGGCGAACCGCGCCGGCGCTGAGCGGATCACGAAGGGGAACGGGCCGCAGGCCTATGTCATCCCCACCGACGAGGAATGGATGATCGAGCGCGAGATGCGCGCAGTGCTCGCCGCCGACCCCTCTGTCGCGGCCGGCTGAGGAGACCCTCCATGCACCCCCTGGACATGATGAAGGTCTATGGACGGGTCGCCGAGATTTACCGCCTGCGCCTGGGCGAGGCGATCTCCGCCTATGGCGAGGCGATGCGCGGCGCGGCCGGAGCGTTCGCGCAGGCGGCGCGGCCGCAGACGCCGGAGGCGGCCTGGCGCGACACGGTCTCCTACACCTTCGATGCCATGCAGCGCACGCTGCTCTTCTGGGACACGCTGCGCCAGCGCGGCAACAACTGGATCGCCCACGAGAAGGCCGGAAAGCCGCCGCTGCTGGCGTTCGACTACGAGATGATCGCCGATGCGCGCGGCTTCGCGCGGCCGTGCAACTACGCCCTCGTGCGCATCCTGCCGCCCGAGGGCGTGGTGCTCGATCCGCAGAAGCGGCCGTTCCTGATCATCGACCCGCGCGCCGGCCACGGGCCGGGCATCGGCGGCTTCAAGAAGGAGTCGGAGGTCGGCTTCGCGCTGAAGGCGGGCCATGCGGTCTACATGGTCATCTTCTTTCCCGAGCCGGTGCCGGGGCAGACGCTCGCCGACGTGTCGCTGGCCGAATCCGAGTTCCTGCGCATCGTCGGCGCGCGCCATCCCGCGACCGACAAGCCGGTGGTGATGGGAAATTGCCAGGGCGGCTGGGCGGCCATGATGGTGGCGGCGCTCGACCCGGAGAATGTGGGACCGGTGGTGGTCAACGGCGCGCCCATGTCCTACTGGGCGGGCAACGACGCCGAGAACCCCATGCGCTATGCCGGCGGCGTGCTCGGCGGCTCCTGGACCGCGCTGCTCGCCAGCGACCTCGGCGGCGGCGTCTTCGACGGCGCCTATCTGGTGGACAATTTCGAGTATCTGAACCCGGCCAACACCTATTTCACCAAGTACTATACGCTCTACGAAAAGGCCGACACCGAGCCGCCGCGCTTCCTGGAGTTCGAGCGCTGGTGGGGCGGCTATTTCCTGATGAACCGGGCCGAGATCAAGTGGATCGTCGAGAACCTGTTCGTCGGCAACAAGCTCGCGGCCGGCAAGGCCGAATGGGCGCCGGGCAAGTCCTTCGACCTGAAGGCGGTGCGCTCGCCCATCATCGTCTTCGCCTCGCTCGGCGACAACATCACCCCGCCCCAGCAGGCCATCAACTGGGTGGCGGACATCTATCCCACCACCCAGGCGCTGAAGGATGCCGGGCAGGTGGTTGTCGGCCTCATGCACCATTCCATCGGCCACCTGGGCATCTTCGTCTCCGGCGCCATCGCGCGGCGCGAGCACGCCCAGATTGTCGACCTGATCGATTACGTGGAAAGCCTGCCGCCCGGGCTCTACGGCATGACCATCGAGGAGGACCACTCGGGTCCGGAGCCGAAATACGACGTGACCCTCACCGAGCGGCGCGTCGAGGACATCGCCTGGCTCCAGAAATACGATCGCAAGGACGAGATTCCGTTCGAGGTGGTGGCCAATATCTCGCAATACAATTCCCGCCTCTATGAGGCGTTCGTGCACCCGCTGCTGGCCGCCGTCATCACGCCCGAAATGGGCCGGGCGCTGCGCGCGGTGCATCCGCTCAGGATGGCGCGCTGGGGCCTGTCCGACCTCAACCCCGCGCTGAAGGCGCTGGCGCCGCTGGCCGATTTCGCCCGCAGCCAGCGCACGCCGCGCAAACGAGGCGGGCGCGCATTGTGGCGGCCGAACGCTTCGCCGCGGCTGCCGTAACGGCGGGATGGGACCTCTACCGCCGCCTGCGCGATGCCACGGTGGAGACGGAATTCTTCCGTCTCTACGGCACCTTCGCCATGCTCGACCCCGACCTCACCGCGCCGGTGGCGCCCGCTCTGGTGGAGCAGCCGCCGGCCAAGGTGGCGGCGGCGCTGGCCGCCGTGCGCGACGGCGGCTTCACCGATGCCGCGGTGCGCATCGCGCTGCTGGCGCAGCAGCGCGGAAACGGCGAGCGCCGGCTCTCCACGCTGAAGCAGATCCGCGACCTGGTGGGCCAGGACGTGGGGCTCGTCGCTCTGTCCGCCGATGCCGCCCAGGCCATCATCCGACGCCAGGCGCTGATCGTCGACCATGCTCCCGATCTGGCGCTGGATACCCTGCCCGCGCTGCTGAAGACGCCGCAGGAGCGCGACCACCTGATTGCCCTGCTGGACCGGCTGGGCGCCCACATCGCCTTCGGGCCGCCGGTCGCCGCGCTCGCCGCGGAGGTCCGCGCGCGTCTCGCGGCTGCGGACGCGGCTCCGTCAGCCACAGTGACGCCCTTTTCCGGGCCCGGCCGCAACCGCCTTGGGCTACCCTTGCCGGCATGACGGGTCGAGGTGGACGGCCGCCTGCGGGTCCTGGCGTAAGCGCGCGCCGGCGCGATCGGTGCGGGGCGCGGAGACGACGATCCACCCCCGACGCCG